>JBHLPZ010000058.1:0-15962 GCA_048885325.1 Candidatus Odinarchaeota archaeon | reverse complement strand
GGAGAAATAATAGGAAAAGCAAATAACGAAGATCAAGCGTTTCACATATTACAAAGATTACAGAATAAACCACATAATTTATTAACAGGATTAGCAATTACAGAAACAATTTCCCGTAAAATAATCATTGATTATGAATGTACAGTCGTTTATTTAGCTCATTTATCAGATCAAGAAATCTGGACTTATGTAAAATCTGGTGAATGGAAAGGAAGAGCTGGAGCTTACTCAATTAGAGATAAAGCAAGCTTATTTGTTAAATCTATAAAAGGTTCTTTTTCTAATGTGGTAGGTTTACCATTATTTAAAATTTATGAGATTTTAAAGAAGGAATTTAATTTTAATCTATTTGAAATGAATAAATATCTTAATTAGATAATATATATAATTATTTATCTGAAATTTCTTCCCATATCTTTAAATTTTCGTAAAATTTTAACAACTTTTCAAGTTTGATGCCTATTTGTTCATAATATCTTTGATTAGCATATTTATTTCTTGCTAAATTTTTTGCTAATACCAAATCATTTCTATATTTCATAATTTTGTCGTCAATCACACATTAATAACTGAAAAAACGCTATTTTAAAATAAAAAATATCGTGATATTATCTCCATATTACTGAATTTAATGTTCAAAATAAAAAGGATATTAACTTTAGTTCCTTAAATTTAAGATATATCTATAAACAGATCCCCACATGTATTCATCTTCTCTTTCTTTAACTTCAAAATTATTAGTGCCTAACCAGTCTCTCAAAGCATTTCTTGTTTCTTTATCATATGAAACATTAATTTCACCTTTATAAAAACCGTCAATTTTTAGCCTTTCTTTTACAATTTTCATTACATTATCTTCTAATTTTACGATATCTTTAGGATCGTCTCTTAGTAGGATGCACATATCATAAACCTCAAAAACTTTACGCAATTCTTTGATTGGTGTTGGATGTTCGTCTACTCTTATGTCAATATACCTATCCGTTCCACCATCGTAGGCTCCTTTTTCTTTTACTATGAGGATTGCAGCGGATTCTCTTCCTCTTCTGTCTCCCCCTTTATTTTGACCAGCTTCTAATGCTGCGAAGAATTTCTCTACTAAATCTTTTTTAGTATTTTCAAAAGCTTCAGCCATTGCTTTTACAACATCTTCAGAAGCTAATATATTTCCTTGACAAGAATAATTTTTTCCAATTATATGACCCGCCCAATCAAAACACTTCTTACCTGTAAATGCCGAAGTATTTCCATGGGAATCAACAATTCCTATCTGTCTTTCATCTCGCTGTTCATCATCTTTGATTAATTCCTTAATCGTTTCTTCAGCGCTTAAACCTTTTTCAAGTAATTTTAAACCTTCTGGACCATAACTCGTGTTAGCATATGCTTGAGTAGCTATGCCTCCAACATTAGCTTTAGCAAATGGAACGATTGCACCAACCGCAACAAATTTGGATTGAACCGCAACTCCCCATTCTTTATTTTTTGGCTCATAAGCTACTATTGAAAATGTCATATTAATTAGATTGTTTTAAATGTCAAATAAAGTTTTGTTTAGAGGATTATTTTAAATAATTTTGAATTAGTAACAGTTAATATTTCCGCATGGAAAATACTAAATTCTTTTATAATTTAAAAACTTAATAAAAAATATTATTTCAAATGAGAGGATAGAAAATGGTAAAGAAACATTATAAAAACGAAGGAATAATGAAATTCTTAACAATTATAGGAGCTCTATTAGGAATAGTTTATTTAATACTTGCTCTAATACCTACTATAGGCAGACAATATCAAATATATCCAATAAATATTGGTATTCATTGGATTGCAGCAATTATCATTGGCTTTGCGGTTGCGATAATAACACTTTTAGCTGGAATCAAACCAAATGATCCCATTCCTTTTAATTGGATTATGCTATTTATCTTAGCAGTATTAATGATTATCTTTGTAGATATCTTAGCAGGTGTTTTGGTACTTATTGCCTTTTTAATAGGATTAATTGAGGAATTATAGTCTAAAATATTAACTAAGATTCAATCAAAATCTAATTTTTTTAAACCCTATTTTTTTTATGTGTTTTTTAAAAAATATTTTATCATCTCTTCAGCAATATTAATATCTGTAACTTTTTGGAGCGCAGTAAATCCTGGGATTGAGTTCACTTCTAATACTAATAAACCTTTTTCACTTTCTATTATATCCACGCCAGCAATTTCAGTTTTTGTAATTTGAGCGGCTTTAATAGCCAACTTTTTTAATTGTGAGGTCATTTTTAAAGGTTTCATTGTTGCTCCAGCATGTATATTAGTTTTCCAACTATCACTTACTCTGTACATACCTGCTATGGCTTTATATCCTAATACCAAAATTCTAATGTCTCTGTTATAATGTTCGATAAATTCTTGTAAATAGAAAATCTCATTTAGACGACTTAATCCATATATTACATTTTCAGCAAAAGCCCTATCATTTATTCTTGTCACTCCTATTCCTTTAGATCCATAAAGTGGCTTTAAAACTATATCTCCACCAAGTTCCTCAAAAGATGCTAGAGCATCATCTGGATTTTCACAAATTATTGTTTTTGGTGTAGGTATATTGTTCTTTTCTAGATAAAGTGAAGTCAAGAATTTATCACTTGCAATTTCTAATGATTCACGTGAATTAATTAGTTTTACATCATACTCTTCAATGGCACTTAATAGATCTAATCTAAAGAATATTTTTTGAGTTGGAGCTGCTCCAAAACCTCTAACTAGAGCTGCTCGCGGATCAAGATTTTCAAATTCTTTTTGAAAATGGTTAAAATTAATTTTTGCAACAAATTTAGATGGGATAAAATATTGTACTTCATATCCCATTTTTTTAAATTCTTCTGAAAGAATTTGGACTTCTGAATCAGAAGGGTTTGGAGTAATAATCATAGATTGCATTCTAATCCCTTTGAGAAAAAATTACTTAATAGAACTAGCACTAAATAAATAAATAAATTTATTTTATCTTTAAATATATATGAACACAATGGGTTCTATAGATAATGAGAAGGAGACGGAGAAATTAACCAAAATACTTTCAGTACTTCGAAGTATCTATGACAAGAAACAAGAGCAATTAGAAGAATTGCAAAGAGAAATAAAAGATCTTCATGAAATTATAAATCACTTGAATTCTGTAATTTCTAACCAGTCCTTTACTAGTGCTGATGAAATTTATTCCCAATTATTGAGCGAGGATTATTTTAAAGAGGGTATATCTGAGGAAAAATTTAAAGGTACTAATATCAAAAGAAAAATTTTTTCAGCTGATGAAAAAGATTTGCTCTGTGTCCTCAATTTCTATGATTTTAAAAGGTTAGAAATTAAATTTATAGATCCTGATATGAGAGCCATTAAAGAAACCTCTGAAGATTTTATAAATATCTTTTTAAAGGGTGCATTGATAAAGATTAAAGAAAGATATCCAAATTTAAGTGTTAATTACAATTTTTACAAAAATACAGATAAAATAGAGTTTATCCATATTTCAAATCTGAATTCCATTAAAGATTATGATCTCATTACAGAAAAAATAAGGGAATTATTAGCTAGTCAAGATTAATTACACATCATTTTTTGAAATGGATACTTTTTTTGAATAAATTTTAAATAATAAAAAAAGAAATAACATTTAAAATGAATAAAAGAAAATTTTATACTTTAATTTTTCTCTGTTTAATTCTATTTCTAATATCATTCCAATATATCCCTGTAGTTAAAGGACTTACAGAGAGTTTTAGCGATCCTCAAAACGATATTTATAAAGTAGAACTTGCTACTGGCAATGTTGAAATAGTAAGTAGTCATGATGAAATTGATATTGTTAATATTACTCTTGATGGGCAATATACGAAAGTAACTTTTGCAGGTAATATAACTGGATATGGTATGAATTGTAGTATCTATTTCTTTGAACATTATAATCCAAATAACGTAATAGTAGAGTATATGGTTAATTATTCTAACTATACGGGAAAGGGATTAAATGTGATTTTTATCAAATATACCCCTGTTAATGATACGTTTGTTATGGAATTTTGGGATAATACTGCTTGGAACACTTCCAAAACTTCTGCTGAATTTATTGGAAATTCTTCAGATTATGCAATTGAAGCTACAATTCCTATTTCAGCGCTTTTAATTCATGATAATATCACATGGTTCGTTGTATCTACCTATATAATAGGGGGTTATGGGTATTTAGACTGCGCACCAGATTCTTATTGTCAAATCGGAGAAAATGGATTTCCTATCAATCAAATTATCTTGTTTATAGCAATTGCTGCATTTGTTGGAATTGGTGCATATTACTTATATAAGAAAAGAAAGCCTAAGAAAGATACTTTTCCATTATAAATCTATTTTTTAGACTCAAATTACTAACTGCTGAAAAATGAAAATTAATAATAATCCCCTAAAGTTCGTATAGAATATATCCAAAAAATTATATTATGATAATATATTGTTTAATAAATATAGAATAAAATAAATATGCACAAAATTATATTATTTTAAATAAAAAGAAGAGAAGTGGCGTAAATTTGGCAAAGAAAAAGAAATGGCTAATTATGCCAGTGATTCACTCAAAATTTAACGATAGTAATTTAGAAGACCTGCTAATTAATAAATCGAGAGACTTATTAACAAAAGAAAAAGGTTTTGTGCCTTCATTTATTTTTCTTTCTGGAAGTTTTTTCGATATAAAAGGATTTGTATATACAGGGCTTCGAGCATGGAAAGGAGCTGTTAAACCTTCTGCATCAGATGAAGGCAGAAGACCTTTATTAGAAGCTACTTTTGCTTCTTTATCGGTATATCTGAGTTCTCTATTAGCATTACAGTCAGATTTTTATTTCGCTTATGATGAGATTAAAGATATTCTGTTAGAAAAACGTCGCGAAGATCTATGGACAATTGTATCTGAAAAATTACCATTCATTTCATTACCACCAAAAGAGATGTATGGGAATCAAGTTTCGCCTATTTCACCATATTTTGTTATTGAACAAGATGATGAGTTAATATTAGGGGAGATTTATCCCTCAGCATATTTAACTAAAATTATTTCATCAATTAAAACAAGATTTTTCGTATTCTTTCAGTATCAAGGATATTCTGCTTTTGGTTTTTTTGATTCATTACCTGAACGAACTAATTTTGGGTTTGAAGAAAAAGCAAAAGATTTTGATGGGAATCCTTCAGCAGAAAATCTTGTAAAATATGCTAAAAATGCTAAAAATTTAAAAGAAGTATTAATAGCATTGATTGAGGCACATAACAATGCTTATTTAGAGCAATTCTTAATTCCAGATTATGAATTGCTATTGAATAAATTATTGGAGGGTGAAGTGTAGTGGTCAATATTGGATTATTAGGAGATATTAGTGTTGGTAAAACTTCTATTCTTCGCTTATTCGTTCGCTATATAAATCGAGGAGAAATTGAAAAGGTTGAGGGAGGACTCTCTGCCAGTGTAGTTAAAACAGATTTTTCAGGAGAGGCAACGGTTCCAAGAGGTAATAAAGCTGATACGCTTGATGAAAAAGAAACTAAAACCATCCATCCTAATCGAGTAGTATTTAGGGAGGATTCTTCTGGGAAAGCTCACACAATTTTCGCTCCTGGAGGAGATCGCTCACGTGCAGTAGTGAAAATGGGTATTATTACTATATCTCGTATAGCTACTCAAATAATCGCTGTTTTTTCTTTAGATCGTGAATTAGAAAGACAGTTTGAGTTTTTTAATGATGTAAGATTTTTCCCGGAAAAAATTTATGTTTGTATAAATAAAATTGATTTATTAGAAGGAGATAAGAATAAAGAACTCGAGAAGCTTCAAAAGAAAATTAATGAATTTTTCAATAAAAGAAAAATAAATATAAATGAATTTTTTGTCACTTGTGGTGAAACCGTTGACAATTTTGACGGCGTTGAAGAATACAACAATCATGTTGCTGAAATGATTCTTAAAATCACTACTTCCCATTAGTAACTTGAAAAAATAGTTTATTTCTCTTCTACTTCTTTTAATTTTAATGATAATTTTATAAATAACTTCTCCATATCTAATTGATAGCCTATTAACGGAGTAAGAGATACATGATTTTGATCTTTATTAAAATTAACATATCCTTTTTTCTCCAACTCTCTAATATCGTCAAGAACTGTTTTCTTTTTTCTTAATTTTTGAATTTCTTGAACTGTAGCGTAACCTGAGTTCTTTAGACAACATGCTAGTATACAAAATAAGGTTGCAGCTAAACTTGGTTTATTTCCAAAGGGATTTAATTTTATAAGATCCGAGATTTCAGGTTCAAATATGATGAACCAATGCGAATCTAAAGGATTAAATCTTATTTGAAGCCCCAAAGGTTCAATAATTCGAGATAATTCGGTAATTAACTTTTGAAAGTATATTGTTTTATTCTTAATTGTTAAATTTAAAGCTTGTAATATCTGCTTTTTTGTAGCTCCAATTTGATATAAATCCTCTCTTTTGCTTAATAAATGCATTAATATTGAAATTTCATTCATTTTAAATTTTCCTCACAAATATAAAGTTTTTGTCTCTTTTTGATATTTTATTTTACCTAATTGAAGTAAATGCAATAAGTATACAAAATTTTCAAATATTTGAATCTGATCTTTATCATCTTCAAATATATCCTCAAAACTGCATGGCAATTTTGATTTAATTTTATTAAAATAAATTAGTATCTTATCTGTGTATTTCTTGTTTGGAATTTCTATTAAAAATTCTTTGTTTATTAATTGCTTTTTTAAATGCTCAAGATGGATTGCTGTATCTTTTTTCTTGGAATATTTCTGATTACTATCCTCCAAAAATTTAATGGAAGCATTTTCAATATGGAAAAGCTGTCTCCAACAATCTTTAAATAACTCTGAAATTTCTGAATCACTCTTTTTCGAATTTAAAAAATTGAAAAATAGTTTGTCGCTTTCCAAAAGTTTTAAAAAACCTTTTAATTCTTCAAATTTTTGATTTAAGAGGGAGCAAGCTTCTTTATATAGTTCAGAATATTTATAAATATTGAAGACATTAAGCGAATCCTTTAAATCTTGAAATATAGGATTGAGTTCTAAGTTCAATAGCGAAATCTTTCCTGATAAAACTTCCTTTTTTACAATTTCGATTTTTTGATTTATTTCTTTGGAATAATCTATAAATTCAATCATTTATTTCTTCTTTTTATTATTTTTGGATTAAATATTGTAGAAACTTCTTTCTTTCCAACCCTAGCTACGCCTATTAGTTTATCTGCTAAAAGAAACAAACTACTAGAGGATTTTGGTAAGAACATTAGTAATTGTATAGGATTCTGTTCGAGAGTCGTTTTTATCATTTGATAAGAAGCCTCTGCATTTTTATCATCCAAAAACATACCAGCCTCATCAAACATACATAATGGTGATGACTTGATTTCTTGTAAAGATAGAATAAGGCAAATGGAAATCATAGAAATTTGTCCTCCACTAAGTGCCTTACAAGATTTTAATTGCTCTTTTGTAGTTGCCGCTTTGATATCTATTCCTAATTCTTCAAAATTACCAATTAAATTAAGCGAACAATAAGATTTAATATTAGCAGATTTGAATTTTTGGTTAATTCTTAACTCTAAATTTTTTAATGTTGATTTAAACTTTTGGTAATACGTTTCCTCTAATTTATTTTCAGTCTTAATGGCAGCATTTATATCTTTTTGCAAACTGTTTTGATTTTTTGTGATTTCTTTCATACTTGATAAGATTTGCTCTTTTTCAATTAAAATTGAGTCATCTACATCTAAATATTTCAATAAATCTTTATCTATTTTTAAAATATCTTCTTTAATCTCATTTATACTACGCATTTCAAAATCTTTTAATGCTAGTACAGAACCTATCTCAAAATTGATTCTTTCCAAATCACTTTCATTGGTCATTAATTCTTGCTCTAGGGCAGTATTTTTTAGTTGCTCTTGCTCTAATTTTATTTTGACCTCTATCTGCTCTTTATCAAGAATTATTTTTTCCTTCTGGATTTCTAATTTATCTTTTTTTAACTCAGTGATATTTTCTTCTATTCGATCAATTTCTTCATCAACCAACTCTAATTTTTGGTAAATTTCAAAAGCATCTTTATCTGATTTTTGAAAAATTTCCTTTTTCAGTTCATAGTCAGATTTTAAATTTTTGAGTTTTTCTTTATAATCATTTAATTTTTCATTAACTTCATGCCTTCGTTCTATGTTTTCACTGAGTTTCATTTCCCATTTTTTTAAATTCTCATTATGGATATTTAATTCATCAGGTATTTCTTTAATCCTTTCACTCCATCTAAAAATTTCAGGTTCTTTCTGAGATTCTAAATATTGAATTTTCTTTTCTATACCAACTATGGTATTTTGAACGGTAACATTATTATTTTCAAGATTATGTATAACCTCATAGAGCCTATTTTTTTTTGTTGTTAATCTTTGTTTTTGATTAAAATTGTATAAAAGATCATTAAATGCTTCTTTCTTCTCATAGAGTTCCTTTCGATTTGAATCGATTTTGGATTGCTCAACTCTTAATTCAGATATTCGTTCATTTAAAGAAATGATTTCTGACTCTAAATTACTCAATTGTTCTTTTAGTGTACCTGTGCTGAGAAATCCTTTTAAACGCTTTTGATAAGGTGTTTCATAAACATATCTGTATGAAATTAACTGTTCTCCTTTTAAAGTCACACACTTGCCTTTAAAATTATAATTTTTATAGATTTGGATACCTGAATGGTAATCTTCAACAACCAAGCAGTTTTTAACCTTAGAATAAATGACTTTTTTAATATCAATATCATCATTAACAACTTTTATTAATTCTGCTAAATAACCTATAACCCTTTCAGCAGAAAACTCCAGTAAGGGGCGAATACTTAGATTTTTAGTTATGTAGATGCTACAATATGCATTGTATTTATTCTTTAGTCGATTCAAAAGATTTAATGTATCCCAATCACTTACAATGAAGCTATATAGCAACCTTTCTCCAAGAACAGATTCGATCGCATAACTTAGGTTATCATCATATTTTAAAAAATCGATAATTGGGCCTTTTACCTTCTTATCTAACTCTCTTTTTTCAATTTCTTCTTTTAAAATATTAATACTAGGTGGTAAAATAACCCTACGTTCTCTTAAGGATATTTGTAAATTTTTAAATTTATTTATTAAATTTGTTCGTTTAAATTGTGATTTATTTAACTGATTCCCCAGTTCAAATAAATCTTTAGAGTTTTTTCTAAGCTCATTATCGATATGCATAAGTAAGTTTGTTGTTGGATTCTCAAGAAACCATTTATTTTTTTCCAATTTATGTTCAATATCTTTAAAACTTTGAAAAATTTCATTAATTTCAGAATTTAAATCTTTTATTCTATTTTTGTTTCCTTCAATTTTGGTTAAGCACTTTTGTTTTCTATGAATCAATTGATTATATTCTTTTAAAAAATCTTCATTTTGCTTGATCTTTTTTGCTATTATATTTTGTTCTTTTATTAAATCATCTATTTTTAATTTTAGGGCATTCTCTTCCTTTTCAATTATACTAATTTCGGTGTTTAAAGTTTTAATTTGGTTCTCAACATTCCCAAACCTCTTTTCTAACATAATTGTGTTTTGATTCAAAACATCCAATTCTTTTTTTGCTTGTATCTTCTCTTTTTCCCAAACCTTAATTTTTTCAATTAGATTTTCCTTTTTATATGTTAATTTGCCTAGCTCTTTTGAAAAATTATTGATTTTTACTTCAATTTTATTTATTTTCGAATCCTTCTCTAGAATTAACTTTTCCCTATTCTCATTGTCTTTTTTAATCTTAGCAATAACTACTTGAAGGTTATTAATTTTTTCTTTTAAAGTTAGAATTTTTTCTTCCAGTTCATTCTTATTCGCATATAACAATTCGTCTTCAAATACTTTCTTTAATTCTAGTAAGTTTTGTTTTTGTTTTAATCGCTTAAGTTTGGGTTGTAGAAGGTTTAAGCTGATATTTAAGGTATTTCTTCTGCTTACTAAGGATTGAAAATCTCGATTTAAATGATTAATATTTCCCTTTTGTTGTAAAATTTCGTCTCTCAATCCTTTTAGTCCAATTCCTTCTTCTAAAAAGATACAAAGTTCAATTGGCTTTAAATTCTTAATTACATCAATCTTTCCTTGACTTACAAAGGCAAATTGATTATCTGGATTGATCTTTAAATCTGAAATTAGCTTTTGAATCTCATTGGCATGCGTTCGCTTAAAACCTTTATTAGATCCTCTTTCAATCTCAAAAAAAGGTGATTGCCCTCTTATAACTAGTCTTCTAATTTTAATTACACTATTATTGTCTTGAATATGAAGCTCAATCATTGCATGATCTTGTCCATTTCTGATAAAATCAGACCACTTTTTATATCGCTCATCTCTTTCATTACTTCCCAATGCAAATCTGACTGCCTGAAATATTGATGTTTTTCCTGACCAATTAGGGCCAATTATTATGATGAATTTGGCATTACCTAAGTCTATCTCATCCCTTTGAAAACTTAAGAAATTTTCAAGAATTACTTTCTTGAGAGATATATTGTTTGTTTCTGTAGCGATGATTTTACCATTCTCCATCTTATTATTTACCAAAAGCTTGTTTGATATGATCCACCCTTTTTTTAGCTTTCTCTAAATTGATTTGTGCTCTACTGGGAGAATCATTTAAAATAAATGGATATTTTGCTAACAATTTTCTTTCATTTTCCTCAAGTATTTCCTTTTTATTTATTTTATCGACTATAATAACAAGTTCTGTATAATTCTTTGAAGCCGCATTTTCATATAATTGATTCAGCATAAATTCAGAAATAGGTTGATTTTGGATGTGTTCTTTTATAAATTGAAGTTCATTATAATTAATCTTTTTATCATCCTGTGATTTTTGAATTTGACCTATTTTGGGCTTAAATTTATAGCTTTCATTATAAATCTCTTGAAATTCTTTAGTTTTAGCTGATAATGATGGTATATATTCACCTGATTCAATTAAATTTATAATAACAGCGGTTATTTCATTTGAAGTTTCATTCAATTCAGAATTAAGAAAATGTTTGAAAACCGCTTTTTTTAATAAATGGTTTATTTCTTGAATTTCCCAATTCTGTGTGTAATTAACTATTTGATTAATATCAAATACTATTTTTTGATTCTTTTCAGAAAAACTTTTTAATACTATTTCTCTTTCAATGCTACTTAACAAAGGGACTTTAATGAAAAGATCAAAAATTTGAAAGATATCTTTTGAGTTTTGTTCTATTTCATTAAGGTTTTTATTTATCCATATTAAAATGATTCCATTTTCTAAGAAAGTAATTTCATAATTTTTAAGGGTATTAATAAAGAGTTTCAATAAATCCTTTTCATTTAGTAAAGTTTCCGTTAATTCTGCTTGATCAATTAAAAATAATTTGTTTGGTTTGTTCTTTTCATTAATATCGTCATAACCGTTTTTATTTTCCTCTATATTATTGACTTTAGGAATTAATTCCTCTACAATTTTCTTGAGAATAATATTAAAATTCTTAAAGAATACTTCAGGCTCTTTTGAAATTTCCAAATAGTTTAATTCGATAAAGTCTAAATAATAATTTTTTGAAATTAATTTTAAGAAATCTAAGATATCTGTACCAGAATCAATATTGATTAAAAGTAAGCCTTTAGGTATAATATATTGTTGAATCGTTGAATATTCATTGTTTGTTAACATTCCCTTTATATAGTTAATTATATCGTTATACTTCTCCCTATAAAATATGTCTTCTCTCTTGATATCAATTTCCGATGGTGAAATTACTTGATAATATTGATTATATTGTAAATTTGTATCTGGTTCCTTCATTGGGAAATCAAATCCTACCTTTTATCCTATTTTTAAACATTATCTACATAGGAATTTACACATATATATTTAGCGGTGGCTACAGTTTTGAATAATTAAGCAACCGACAAAAAGCGTAAAGTTTATAAAATCATAAATTAAGGCAAAGATGTTTAATTAATTGTATCGGAAATTTTTATAGAATCCTGATTTATAGTAAAACTAGTATTTTAGATTATAAAAAGTATAAATTGCTATTATATAATTCTAAATTCATGATTTATAATATTTAATTGCTCTTTAAATTCATCCTTCATAAGACTATAATAAGTAAATTTTCCCTTTTTCCAACCCCTTATTAAATTAACTTTCTCTAATTCTCGTAAATGGTGAGATATTGAAGGTTGAGATTTATCTAAGATTGCCTCCAATTCACATACACAACGATCTTTCTCTTTTAACGCGTTTATTATAGTTAATCTTTCTTTATTTCCCAAAGCATTTAAAAATGTTAAAATTGAATTTAATTTCTCATCAAATCTTAGTTGCTTTCCTAATTGTTGTAAATTTTCAAAGTATTTATCACTATCAAAACACTCGTCACAGCTACAAAGCATTTCTTTGATTTCAGTCTTACGACCTGTCTTTATAAAAATCACCTATTACTATCAATAACAAATCTCTTTATTATTTAAGAAGCTATTAGATTATAAAAATTTTATTCAAATCGACTCAACTAGATTCACATCGAAACCTTTTTATTTGAACCATTCTATTAATATCTTAAGCTCTAACTATATAGAATTTATTCATGAATGAAATGGAAAACAATAAAAAACTTAAGATTGGAGTAATTTCTGACGGTAAGTATGGAAATAGAGCATATGAAAATATAAAAAAGAAATTTGAAACTAACTGGATACTCCTCCCAGAGATACCACAAACTGTTATATCAGATGATAAGTTTGATTTTGAAATTCCTGAGTGTGACCTTTACATTTCTTATATTCGGCATCCAGATATAATGCTGCAGTTAGCAGAACTTCAAAAACCATTGATTCTAGGCATACTCCCAGGAATTGGGTTATACTTACAAGCTAGAAAAATAAATCCTAAAGTTATATCTGCTCCTACAATGTGTTCATTGGAAAATAATACTGGGATTCCTGAAATTGACCTATTTACTAGTTTTTTTGGCCGACCTATTTATCAAGTTAATCTAAATGAAGATAGGGTTATTAATAGGGTTGAAGTACGTCGTTCTTCACTATGTGGGTCTTCTGAAGCTGGAGCGAAATACCTACTGAATAAAACTTTCAATAAAGAAAATCTTCAAAATTTTGCTTTAAGTGTTTGTTATGAATGTCGTGCTCCCCGTTTTGGGCATACATGTGATAAAGAAGTAGCGGGAATTATTCATTTGGTTTCGATTTTTGAGAGTATATCCCCAGAAATTTCAAATAAATTTGATGAAAATTTGAAATACTTTATCGAAGATATTGGAAAGGAATATGAGAGAAGATATAAAAATTCAAAGTTATTACAAAAAGAGGTAACAATTTAGATTATGCAACATGAAGAACTAAATAAAGATAATAAAGAAATTTTAGAAATTGTAGAAAAAAAGGAGGAGAAGGGTAAAAAAATTAGTTTTTTTGAAAAATTTCTTCCTCTTTGGGTGGCTATATGTATATTTATAGGAATATTATTTTCACAGGTTTTTCCAGGAATAAGTATTGCAATTGACTCTTTAAAAATTGGAGAAATCTCTGTACCAATTGGAATTTGTCTATTCTTTATGATGTATCCCGCAATGTTGAATCTTCAAGCTTCCGAATTAAAAAAATTGGGTAAAAATCCTAAACCAATCATCTTAACAATAATCTCTAATTGGCTTATTGCTCCTTTTGTTGGCTTAGCAATGGTTAGACTATTTTTACAAGGAAATGAGCAGTTATCAGTTGCTATTATATTACTTTCAAGTTCGCCCTGCACTGCTATGGTTTTAGTATGGGGCTGGATGGCACGAGGCAATCAAGAGCAGAATGTAATAAATACCAGTTTAAATACTATTACAATCATATTCGGTTATGCTCCTATGGTAACATTATTAACAGGTATCCAAGACATACCAGTTGATTGGATTCTTTTATTACTATCAACATTTGTTTTTATTGGTCTTCCTTTAGTATTGGGAATAATAAGTAAAAGAATTATAATCTCTTCAAAAGGAGAAAATTGGTTTAATAATACTTATCGACCATTAGTAGGAAAAATTTCAATTTTAGCCTTATTAACAACATTAATTGTACTTTTTTCATTGAATGGAGATGTCCTAATTCATAATCCAGATTTATTATTATTAGTGTCTATTCCTCTTTTGGTCGGATTTGTAATTGTTGTCGGTTACAACATTTTAATTACTAAACTTATCAAGTTGAAATATAAAGAAGCTATAATTACTGTCATTATTGGATCTTCAAGTCATTTTGAAATTGCTATTGCTACAGCTATTGCAATATATGGAATTGGTTCCATTGCTGCCTTAGGTACAACAATGGGTTTATTTTGGGAAGTTCCAGTGATGTTATCAATAGTTTATCTCGGGAAATATCTAAAAAAGCGTGGATTTTGGAAATCTGAATAATTTTTGTAATTTTTTTGTATTTTAAACAATTTAATTAACATTAAGTGAGAAATAAATGGCTGTCGTGTATATGAGAAAGTTGGAGCAAGAACCAGAATCATATGACTCAGAGTTTACTACCCTTACAAAGGGAATAAATATTGAAGTTCAAGATTGGATTCTTAATCGAATAAATTCTTCAGAGTCTATATTAGATATTGGTTGTGGAACTGGTACACTTGCAGCTAAAATTGCATCAAAGGGCAATGATGTTGTTGCGATAGATAAAAATCTTCAAATGATTAATTTTGCAATGCAAAATTACCCTCAAAAAGAAAACCTACATTTATTATTTCAAATAGGATCATTTTCTAACCTTCAAGCTGAACATCATTCAAAAGACATAATAGTGAGTACATTTATGTTATCAGAATTACGTCCATTTGAGCAACAGATTTTTCTTCGGAATGCATGGAAAGTATTAAAACCAGAAGGCCGGCTAATTATCGCCGCTGAATTTATCCCTTCTGGATTTTGGAAACTAATTTTTAAGGTTAAAAGATGGTGGTATAAAAAAAAGATTAAAAGACTTCGATTAAAAACTACTTTCCTTCTGAAATGGTTTTTTAATTATCTAGAGCCGATAGGATTTAAAATAAATGCTCAAAAAAAATGGAAACATGGATCTATTCAAGTTATAGAACTAAAAAAGATAAATTACAACCAAACTGAGGAACCTGGTTATTATCGTCCTATACCAAAAAAATTTAAGGGATTGCGTTCCCAATTTAGGATTTATCGATGTATTTTTACTGGACAAGTTGATCATGTTCCTATTGAACCAGGGATTTACCAAATTGGCAAACCTGATAAAAATTCTCCGGTAATCGTCACAGCTAATTATGAGTATACTTACATTAAAGTAATGCGAGATTTGAAAGATATTGATGCGTGGGTATTATGTGTAGATTCTAATGGAATTAATGTATGGTGTGCTGCTCGCGGTAATAATTTTGGGAATTCACAGCTACTTGAAGCAATAGAAGCGACGGGTATTCAAAATTATACAAATAAAAAGATTTTATTGCTTCCCCAACTCTCTGCTGGGGGTGTAGCTATTCCAGATTTACCAATAAATTCAAAAAAATTCCCATTTAAAGTAAAATATGGTCCAATTTGGTCAAAATATATACCAAACTACTTAACAGATCAACCCTCCAAAAAACCAGAAAAAATGAGGCTTGCTAGATTTACTATATCTCATCGTATCCGAGCTGGATTAACGCATACAACATTTCTATTCCGTAAAATATTTATCTTACCCATTTTAGCTTTATTAATGCTATTTTTAGTCCTATACATCTTTACAGATTTTCATAAATTATGGTGGATTGGTGAACTGT
>JBHLPZ010000057.1:0-16101 GCA_048885325.1 Candidatus Odinarchaeota archaeon | reverse complement strand
ATAATTCGATTAGCGTATATGCAAGACCGTCCAGAATCCATTCCAGAACCATGGAAAACGATGAGTAAAGGCATGGATTTGGAATGTCACGGCTGTAAATCAGACCACGTGTATCCGAATTGTGCAGAATGTGAAATTCGCACATGTGCCAAAGAAAAACACGTAGATTATTGTTTTACTTGTGAAGATTATCCGTGTGAGAAAATTCCTGAAAGGGATCCTTCTGACCATCATCCCCACTTTACACTTGCTTTGCAACATCGAAATTTACTAAAAGAGAACAAGGTAACGGAATGGTTGGCGTATCAAAAAGATCGCTTTACTTGTAAAAAGTGTGGTAACATGTTTACCTGGTATGAAGAAATTTGCCATTTCTGCGGAGAAAAAGTTGAAAGCGTTATTGAAGAATTAAAAAAAGAAAAAAATGGTCAAAAATAATTTATTTGATTCCAAAGTAATAGACAATTGGATACACATAATTAATTCTAAAGAGGAATATCAAAAGCTTTAGGATGCTATTTATAAATTCCGTTAGTTATATTTAATATTTATGATTTATTGAAATGGAATTTTAGTAAAAAAAAAAGATTAATTTCTAAGAGTTTTATTTATTTAACCTCGTCTTTTTAGAATAATATCAAGAATTCCACCTAAAATGACTAAAGCATAGTCAATATAATAACAACTATAAGTTAAATATATAAATCCCCAAGGGGGTCCATAGTACATGATTGGAATAAAAGAGCATATTAAAGCAACGACACCAAAGACTAACATCAAAATGGTGCCAACTTTGTTTCCTTTTAGAGATAAAACAGCTCCAATTATTATAATTATTGCCATAATCGGAGTTAATGTATAGGGAATATTTAATTGCCAAACTGGAGGGGGTATCCCTCCACCCAATCCTGCAATTGTTAAACTTAAAGTTATCATTACTAAAGAGAACACACCACCAATTAATCCAACAATTGCTCCTGCTTTTGAAGCCATATATACCACTAGATTATTTATTATGATTTTTTACATAATTGTTAAAATAAATTGTGAAAAGTTAATATTTAAACTTATTTCAAATCTTTTAACTTCTTTACTTCCGTATGGGTGATACCAGATGCAATGAATTAAGGGAAAAATTTTTATACCTAAATTTGTATGTCTATTATGCGATTTACTTATTCCATTAAGATATAATGCGAGGTACTTACAATAGCGAAGTTAACATAATAATTGGTATTTCTGGTTTCTGGAATGATATAAATCAAATAAGAAAGTTAATTGATAATTCTTCTGAATGTAAGTACTGGTTGATTGAAAACTGTCTATTACATAAACTGGAAAAGGAAAGATTTCTCTTTCACTTTGAGGATTATAAGAAAAAAGATGAAGAGAATAAAAATAATCAACACAAATCAACCCTATATCTCATGGGTAAAGGAGGATCTATAGAAAATGCTAAAAAAATAATGTTAGCTGCTAATTGCATCCTTGATGTTGGTGGATATGAGATTGGGATTGTAACTGCTGGAATCACCCATAGCAAAGAAATTTGGAAGAAGTTTCTAGAAAATGATAGATTAATGGATTTTATCTTTGCTTTCGTAGTAACGATCCAAAATGAGAAAGAGAATTTTTATTTTACATGTGGAATGCATAATTTGGGATATCCTGATGTTGTTGTACCAAGCTACCTTGATTATGACCAAGCAAATTACTTAGCTAAAGCTTTCGCGTATTACTTAGTAAAATATGATCCTGTCCTCTTTTCTGGTGGTAAATTCCGAATCGATAGAAATTCGCCTAATATGTACAGATATACTTATGAGAAATGCCACATCTATGATAATTGCAATAAAGGAGTCTATTGGTTCCTTCATAATCCATATGGGTTATGGAGGTTAACAGAATCTAATTTATTGGATTAGATTTTATTAATTTTAAGTATTTCACCTCTAATTAGTGGTCGTTTCGCCACTTTCCTTCAAATTCATTAATTAAATTCCTAATACAGTTCAATTCTTTATTGGGATCATCTTATAATTTATTTAGTTCGGAGCTAATCTTGTCAAACTTTTCTTTTTGATACATATGGAATTCATCCGTTTCGAGAATTGAAGATAACACTTGCTTTATCTTGAATTTATTTTTATCAAATTTTGCCTTTTCTTTGTCATATATTGCTTAATATAATTATACAAACGATAAAAAAATCCATCAAACTTATCTGGGCTAAATTCAAATCCCAATTGTCGATTAAGTTCCAAATTTTCTAAATTTTGCCAAGGTACATCAATTCCCTTTAAAGGAATTATTTCTAATTCATTTTTTTGTGCAACTTCGATTTCATATTCGAGTTAATAATTATAATTGTTAAATAGTAAAAAGAATAATAATTGTATATCGATTAAAGATCGATTGAAAAATATTATTAGTAGGTGAAACAGCCGTTGGTCGGACCATTTAAAATATTATTAGTAGGTGAAGCAGCCGTTGGTAAGACAAGTTTGGTTCAGAAATTTGTCAAAAATCAATTTGCAGCTAATTATAAACTTACTGTTGGTGTAGATATTCTAACTAAAGATGTGGAATTCAGATCTGGAAAAATTGCTACTCTAAGTATTTGGGATATCGGTGGACAACAAAGATTTGATTTCATTCGAGAAACTTTTTATAAAGGTGCGACTGGGGCTTTAATAGTTTTTGATTTAACAAGAGAAGCGACATACACTGAAACAAAAAGATGGCTTTCCGATATTCGTCAAAGCGTAGGTAATATTCCATTTGCTTTAATCGGAAATAAAGAAGATTTACTTGAAGATGTTGGTGTAGTTATAGACCGAGATGAAGCTCGCTCTTTTGCAGAAAATGAGGGGAGTATTTATATAGAAACATCGGCGAAAACAGGTGTAAATGTCGAATATGCTTTTAGGGAATTAACTCGCCGAGGAATCGAATTTCGAGAGCAAATTATTGGAGTTTTGGACTCCAATGATCATTATATTCAACCTGATATTAAGTGGTCGGATCTACTAATAGAATATAAAGATCAAATCAATTCACGAGTTAGAGAAATATTAAATTCCTCAAAAGAAGGCGATTTCCGATTTTTAATTCTTGGGAATGAAGAAGGACAAAAATTTTTAATATCAAAATTATTAAGCGTAGAGGGAGTTGTCTGGCCCCCAGAAGCTATCAATATTCTTTACAATACATCAAGTTATAAAATGAATTTGTACTCTAAGGATTGGAAATTTCAGGTTTTTTTCTTAAGTAATGTGAAGAAATTAAATGAGAATAAGGAGATTTTCCTTAAGGCATGTGATAAATCTGATGGAGTCATCGTTTTTTATGATCCAAATAGCCGAGAAGATTTTATTAATGCAACTGATATGTGCATTAGCCTAAGAAATAATTTTCCAGATTTAGAAATCATATTGACTACAGGTTCAGAAGATATCACTGCTCCATCCAATCTAGAATTAGAAAGATATGTAGAATTAGAAAAACTAGAAGAAAAGTATCAAATCAATAACTATGATGATTATGAATCAATTCTTTCAGAGATTTTGATAAACATCTTAAAACGAAAAAAGAAGATCGATAAAGAAATTAAACTTATGAAAAGTAAATTGAAAGAATTCCAAGACCAGCTTAGCAATCAAAAAGCCGAACCAGATAAGATTAGAATGGAAATAAAAGATTTCTTAGTTTCTATGGAGAAGCCAGAAGAATTAATGGGGACTAAAAGACCAGAGGATTATAGAACAGATAAAACAGAACAGTATATTCCACCTGAACAAAATTTAATCTTTATTAGTTATAGTCATGCAGATAAGGATCCTTGGCTTAAGCGTTTACAGATATACCTTAAACCTCTTGAAAAAGAAGGATTAATTCACAGATGGGATGATACTCTCATTGAGCCCGGACAAAATTGGTTTAATGAAATAAAAAATGCTTTAACTTCAGCAAAAGTCGGTATATTTTTAGTGAGTGCAGATTTCTTGGCTTCTGATTTTATTTCAGAAGAGGAATTACCAGACTTATTATATGGTGCTGAGAAACGAGGAACAAAAATTATTCCAGTAATAGTAAATCCTTGTAGATTTTTAAAAACAAAAGGCTTAGCAGATTTTCAAGCAGCTAATGATCCTTTAAATCCTTTGGTGAATTTAACAAAGGGTGAACAAGACGCTGTTTTTGAAAGGATTGCAAATCAAGTTGAAAAGATACTATTAAAGAAATAATTGATCTGAAGTAAAATGACGCTTCCGGACAAAGTAATAAAAATTGTTAATAAAATTCCCAACAAACATGAAGCATTGAGAAAACTTATAGAAAAAAATTATCAAGTTCTGAATTTAGATGAATTGAAGGCCATTGATTTTAATAAAAAGGAAATAACAACCGATTTTTATATAACCATTGTGACAAAAATACTATCCACTAACTCCGAAGCTTTGGAATTGCTCAAAAACCTAAGCGTTTTGAATGTGCAAATTTTAACTAATATTGACCGAAAAAGCGTTGAGAAGTCCTACAATATGGATAACATTCAAGACAAATTGAATTACTTAGTGGAAACAGGACTACTCGGTAATAAAGGAAAGCAGAAAGAAACTCTTGAATTTACATCCAAGTACGTTCAAAACGCGATATTAACTATTTCCGACAAAACATGCCATGAAAACGCTGTAAAATATTACGAACAAAAAAGTAAGTATTTCAAGGAAGATTACAATAGCATAACGGAAATTTTATACCATCAATCGGAAATTGCCATCGATGATGTGCTTGCTATCCAATTTCTTGGAGTAAATAACACACTACGAATTGCTGGTTTTGGACTTCAAAAACTAATTTCAATCGGAGAGAAATTGATCGGTATGGAAGATAAATATAAAGCCCCAGTCTTGGTCGCACTTGGAAACCTTTACGCTGATTTGGGAAGACAGGAGGAAGCAGAAATTGCCTATCTTGATGCTTTAAGCACTTACAAAGAACTGGCGGGAACTTATTACAAGATATATTTACCTTACGTTGCAACGGTTCACAACCGTCTCGGGAAGTTATACGTGGATCTCAAGAGATTTGAGGAAGCGGAAAAAATTTATCTCGACACATTAAAGCTTTATAAGGAAGTAGAAGAAAAGTATAATGACATTTTCTCGCCTGCAGAAGAAGACATAAAATTCGAAGGAAAGCTAGAAAAACCCGATTATCAAAAAATTGAGGTTGACCTACCCATCAACTTGGATCCCGAAAAATTATGTCAGGAAGCCTTTAAGGATTATAAGGAAATAGTGAAAGAGTATCATGACGTATTTTTACCCGATATGAATTCAAGTCAGGACGAGATTGGTCATGTTTATATCGATCTAGACCTCTTGGGTGAGAAAAAAGGGACTGTCCTTGATGAGCCAGCTTTAAAAAAATTATATGCAAAAACGTGTTACGATGGACATTTAGCTGATGTGGCTACGGTATACAGCAATTTAGGGCTAACTTACATGGAGATGGCTCAACATAGCGATGCTGAAAGGATGCATCTTGAAGCTTTAAGAATAAGGGCTAAACTCGCCGAACAATATCCCGATAAACATCTTCCTTTGCTCGCATTCATCCAAAACGACTTAGCAATCTTGTACACCCATTTATTTCGTAATCAAGATGCCGAGGAGATGTATCTCGATTGCTTGAAGACCAAAAAAGAACTTTCAGAGCGTAACCCATCTCTATATTTGCTCGATTATCTCGCTACACTAAATACTGTAGGACACTTTTACTTGGGGATCTATTATTATGATAAGGCGGAAAAGATGTATCTTGAAGCCTTAAAAGGTCTCGAAAAGTTAACCAAAAAGGAGCAAAAGCTCTATGCTGCTAAAATAGCTCTCGTGCAGAATAATGTTGGAAATGCAAACCTCTTTTTAGGAGATTATGAAAAAGCAAAGCATTATTTTGATAAAGCAATAATAGCTAATCCCACCAACGGTGATATTCTCTATAATTGTGCATGCATAGAAGCTTTAAATAACAATAATGAAAAGGCTTTAGAGTTATTAGAAAAAGCAATTGAAGCTAATAAAAAATTTAAAATGTGGGCCAAAACCGATAGGTTCTTAAAAAGTGTTAAGGAATTGCCTGAATTTAAAAAACTAATTGAAGAAAAAGGTGCTAATCAAGAAGAAAAAAACTAGTTAAGCAATATCTTAATTTTAAGAAATCAAAGTAATTCAAAATTAAATCTTTTCTTTTTCTTTCCATTTAGCAATAGGATCAGAAAAGCTTATAATTTAT
This sequence comes from Candidatus Odinarchaeota archaeon, assembly GCA_048885325.1. Lineage (GTDB taxonomy): Archaea > Asgardarchaeota > Lokiarchaeia > Sigyniarchaeales > SOKP01 > SOKP01. Next base: position 9,801 of record JBHLPZ010000057.1, on the reverse strand, counting down.
AGCAAAGAAGTTTTAAAATTAGGAAGTCTTAATTGATTTCATTGAAAGCAATACTCATAACTTTTTAATCCTCTTATATATTAACATATATTTCAGATTTGAAGAATATGAACAGAAAAATAAAAACACTTATAAAATATATTGGAATTCTTATTTTATTACTTCTTCCCTTATTTGGACTGATTGGAGTTGTAATTAGTAGAACTAGTATTACTCCTAATGATGATTTTTTTGTAATAACTAAGGGAGAAATCCCAGATATTAATACAAGTAACTGGACATTAACGATTGATGGACATGTTAACAATAATTTGCTCTTTAATTATTCCAACTTTACTTCTCAGCCTTCAAAAGAGGTTTTGGCAACACTTCAATGTGTCGAAGGCCCCTCTGGCACGGCATTATGGAAAGGGGTTTCTATTAAATATTTACTAGAGTTAGCAGACTTGAAGACTGGAGCTGTAGATGTTGTTTTTTATGCTGCAGACGCATATTCTTCTTCATTAACAGTTGAAGAGGCAAGTGCAGACGATGTACTTTTAGCATATGAAATGAATAATGAACTACTTCCTGTTGAACAAGGGTTTCCTGTTAGAGTGGTTGCCCCAAACCATCAAGGCTATAAATGGGTGAAATGGGTTGTTAGAGTAGAAGTTGTAAACTATGATTATATAGGTTATTGGGAAAGTCGGGGATGGAGTGATGATGCTTCTATTACACCTCTCTCAGATTGGATTTGGCATGCCATGTTATTGTCGATTTCTTTAGTTTTCGGAGGGGTTGCTATTATATCTGGTTTAAAAAGGTCTCCTATAACTGAATTTTTCCATGATCTTCCAAGATTTGTAAATAAAAAATTCCATATTGCTGTTGGTATTGGCTATTTTCTTACTTCTCTGGGTGTTTTCTTATATTGGATTATTTCTACAATTATAAACAGAGGAGTCGTTTTTTATACTATTCATGGCATAACAGCTTTAATATCCATCATTCTTGTAATACCTGGTGCTATTACAGGCTTTAAAAAATTAAAAAAGAGGGATTTTAAAAAAAGAACTTTGCACTACAGGTTGAATCTCTATTCTTTGTACCTATTTTTATTAACAATTCTATTAGGATTTTCATTAATTTTTTTCAATCTGTTCCGTTTATACTAGCTCTCCTAGTATAATTTTTAAATTCATTATATAGCCATCATGTAATTCGATGATTAACAGTTGGTTTGACAATTATACTAACAAAATTTAGGAATAAATTACTCTTTATCTCAAAATTTGCATCTTAGTGATACTTTTTAAAATAGAAACCATTCCTTTTTATTTAATGAACTTAAGTCTATCTTTTTCACTTTATACCAAATTTAGCAAAACTTATTGTTAAAATAGTAGAAATAGCAAAAATTTTTATAACTAAATTTGTATGTCTATTGTGCGATTTACATTTTCCATAAAAATATAATGCGAGGTACTTATAAAAGCGAAGTTAATGTAATAGTTAGTATTTCTGGTTTCTGGAATATTATAAATCAAATAAGAAAGTTAATTGATAATTCTACTAAATGTAAGTACTGGTTAGTTGAAAATTATTTATTACATAAAGAGGAAAAGGAAAAATTTGTCTTTCATTTTGAGATTTATAAACCGACATTGACTGGACACCTTACTGATACAAGTCTTAATCCATTAAAAAAAGATGAAGAGAATAAAAACGTTCAACATAAATCAACCATATATCTCATGAGTAAAGGAGGATCTATAGAAAATGCTAAAAGAATAATGTTAGCTGGGAATTGCATCCTTAATATTGGTGGATATGAGATTGGGATCGTAACTGCTGGAATAACACATAATAAAAAAACTTGGAAAAAATTTATAGAAAAAGATAGATTAATGGATTATATCTTTGCCTTCGTAGTAACCATCCAAAATAATAAAGAAGATTTTTATTTTACATGTGGAATGCACAATTTGGGGTATCCTGATGTTGTGGTTCCAGATTACCTTGATTATGACCAAGGAAATTACTTGGCTAAAGCTTTTGCATATTATCTAGTAAAATATAATCCTATCCTCCTTTCTGGGGATAAGTTCCGAATTGACAAAAACTCCCCTAATATATACAGATTAACTTATGAGAAATGCCACATCTACGATAATTTCGATAAAAAGATTTATTGGTTATGTCATAATCCATATGGTCTATGGAGACTAACAGAATCTATTATATAGGATATAAAAGAGCCTTTTTAAATTTTATCGATAAAAAAACCTATTAGCGAGAATATACTGGGAGAATTACTTTAAAAATCTTTTTTAGTTTTATTTAAAAGGATTTGGAATTATACCTAAACCCATTATAGCAGTTCTAAAATTAATAATATCAAGGATAACTAAATTTAAATATTTAATTATAATCTTTTCTTTTTCCTTCTATTTAATAATAGCAAAGCCACCAATATTACTATTCCTCCACTAATACTTAAAATTGGAATAATCGTTTCAAAAGGAATCTCTCCACCACCTACATAAAAAGTGCAATAATTTTCACTAAATTCATTTCCATGACAATTCTCTTGAATGATGCATTCATCATTTTCTAATAGAATGTTTCTCGAAACTGTATTATAACTACTCCTCCGTAAAAATATTCCATACTGATTGTGATTTGCGGTATTTTCCAATAGATCATTATCCTGACAATTGTCTAAATATATCCCATAAGTATTGTTATGTGCTGTGTTTCCTATAAGATTATTGCCAAAACTATAGATTAAATACATCCCATAATCATTATTATTTGCAATGTCTCCTAATATATCGTTCCTACTACTTAAATATAACTGTATCCCTCCGTGGTTGTTATTTACGGTGTTTCCAGAAACGGTGTTATCATTACTCCTCCATAAATATATCCCATAATAAGTAGATGAACAATTATTAGCAACTAGTTGGGCATTCTCAACATCTGTAATTTTGATTCCCGCATTGGGGTGATCTCCAGAATTATATATTGTACAATTTTCAATTTTAAAATAAACATCAGAATTTTGAATTACTATGCAACTCCCCGAACCTCCACCATCTATTTCTAAGTTTTTTATGACATATGGGTCGGAATAAATGCCTTGTCCCGTACAATTACCCGCATTTCTAAAATCAACCCAGCCTGAATTATTAATTATATGAATTTTTTCCGATATTTTGGAGATTTTTAGATTTATAGTATCTAAATCATTATTATCATTTTTTCCAGAATTAATTTCCCTATTTCTACCATTAAAGTTAATATTGTTACTTATAAGTATTAAAGCGAAAATAATTCCTAAAACAATAAAAAAAGTAAATCTGTTGTTTGTATTAGATTTCATGCTTTTTGCTCATTAATAATGAGTTTGATTTCCTTTATATATATTTCAACTAATGATATATATTGAAAAGATCTATAATTATGAAAATATTATATATGATAATTTTAAAGATTCTAAAAAAGAATCTATATGAAACTCATTGAATAGAATGCCTGACGAAGAGAAAATCTTTGAAAATTATGTAGAACCTGATATTACTGTTGAATACATCTTTATCGAAAGAGCAGAGGATCAAATTAAGTCTATTAATGATGACCAAGGATATCTAATGGGATTTTTTAATATATTCATCTCTGGTACTTTTAAGAATGATAATCTCCTTGCGTTTAAGACTCAACTATTAGATGAGCTAAACTATAGCGTAAAAACTTATGACCACTTTAAATCAGAAGCAATTGATCTGAGTAAGTACAAATTTGGGCTGGTTGATAACGATAGAACCATTACAGAGTTTAAAGTAATGAATGATGCATTTTTCAAGGCTCTAATAGCTTCATTAAGAAATTTAATGATTGTTGGAAGTAATTTTAACATTGAAAAGTTCAAGGCCAATGATATTTTTAACCATTGGTTTGATAATTATACTAATAAAATTTAGAGAAAAATATAAAGAATTTATTGAAAGTTTATTAAAATAGAAAAGATTTCTTATTATTTAATGGACTTAACTGCAGTAATATTGATCTTGGTCTTATTCGGGATTTTGATGGCCTTTTTTTCCCAAACTAAGATTGATTACTTTCCTATTGCATTAATCATAGGAGCCATCGCAGTAGTTTATATGCTTAGGTTTACTATTGTTGATGAGGAAGAAATTCTTGGATTTATCGATTTCAACACTTTGATTTTCATATTTGCCATGCAGATAATCATTTATTTTGCCACATATAATCGAGTAATAGAATACATTGCAATTAAATTAATTTTTATTACGAAAGGGAATAATCGGTTATTCTTCTATATGATTTGTTTGTTTACTGGCATTATTGTTGCCTTTATAGAGGATTTAACCCTCTCATTGATACTGGTTCCATTAATCTATAGGACATGCCGAATTTTAGATATACCTGCTGGCACCTATATGATGGGCATGACCATTACTATAAACATCGGTGCAATACTCACGCCTGTCTCTAGTTTAAAGAATTTGATTATTGGGAGGGAATTTGGGTGGGGTTTTGGAGAGTATTTTTTTAATATGGGTATATTGTTTATAATCACGCTAATATCCACTATTTTCTTGATAGATCGGTTCATATTAAAAAAAGAAGAAAAACCGACTGAAAAGAATAAGAAAATACTCTTATCAATAATAGAGCCGGAAATTGTGATCGAGAGCAAAAGCTATTTTGTAATAACAATTATCATTATTCTTACTACTTTTGGGTTAATGATCATAGGATTTGAACCTGCTCTTGTTGCAATCATGTCTGCAGCCATTCTTCTTCTTATCCACTCTAAAAAAATTAAATTTTCGGATCTTAAAAACGAAATCTCGTGGAGGATCATCATAGTTTTTGCGATTTTGTTCATTCTTTCCAATTCTTTATCACCATTAGGGTTTTCAGAGTTGATCTCCACAAGTATAGTAAATTTGGTAAATGATAACATTTACCTAGCTGTTTTAGTAACATTAGGCCTTTCTTCTTTTTTTTCCGCATTTCTTGCAGGTACACCTGTTACCATCATCCTTCTCCCGATTATTTCAGCACTTATAGGAGATCCTCCTATCTTCTTTCCTAATCCGATCATTATTGCTTTCATAAGCGGTGTTAATATGGCGGGTAATTTTTTACCGCAAGGTTCAGCATGTGATCTTCTTACCCTATCATTGGCAAAGAAATATAATGTGGTGAATTTAAATTATAGGCGCTTACTGAAAAATGGCGCTCTTTTCGCAACCATTCATTTCCTCATAATAATGGGATATACAATGATTTACACTTTACTTTTAAGTTAAGAGATTTAAAATTGAAATATTATCATTCTTTTCTCGAATCATTTTCTTTATAATCAGCAATTTTATGTTAAATTTTACTCGATATTAGTAGGAACCTAAATATAACTTCCTTTCTATTACAAAAAAATAAATTAATGAAAAGGTTTTTAATATTTAAGAAAGAAGAATTAATCGGTAAATTCCAAAAATAAAATATTACTATATCTTATATGACTGAGGAAGGAAAGTTTATTTCAGTACTTAATGAGATTAAAGAAATTTTTCAGTTTTTAACTGAAGGTGAACCATCGCCAGACGATGAGATAGAAGCAAGAGTAAAGCTTATCAATAATTTCACCCATATAAAAAATTTTAATGTTTTTCCCGAATATAAAGAACTTATTGAAACCATTCTTCACAAATTAGAAGATTGGGATACTCTTGATTTATGGTTTTCAGAGACTTCAATTCCAGATGATATAAGAACTTTATTAAAAATACCTCAAAAACAAGAAGAAATTTCAAAGGAGGAAGCCAGCGAATTAATACAACAACCAATTGAACAAGCAACTGAGAAAACAGAGATAGATATGACCCAAATTGTTAATAAGGTATCTGAACAGTTCAAGGGAGAAATTGAAGGTTTAAAAGGTAAGATTGAAGATCTTAAAAAAGAATTAGAGAAAAAGGATCAAACTCTTAAATCCATTTCCAAAAAGAAAGAAGTAAAGAAAATTGTACCCAAGAAAGAACCTGCATTACCTCCCCCAAAAATAAAAATTCCCGTTTTTAAAAGGCCTTCAATAAAACCTCAGATAAAAACTGAAGAGAAAAAAGAACCTAAAGTTGAACCAATTAAGCTAGAACCTATAAAAATGGAAGAGGAAGAAGTTCCTAAAGAGTTAACTCCTATTCCTAAGAAATCATCTGAGGAAATTTCTGGAGTTTCAATACCCATTCCAAAAGAAAAACCAAAGATAAGTCCATTTGTACGAGAAACCAATGATGTCCCAATCATCACTGAAAAACGTAAAATTACTCCCATTGTAGTAGAAGAATCTGATTTTGAACCAAAACCAGAGTTAGAGTCGGAAGAAAAGCAATCTGTAATTTTTTCAGTTGAAAAACCTAAAATTTCATCTATGAAAATCGAAGAAATCGAAACTGGATCAATTAAATCCAGTACAACAGATTTATTTAATGTTTTTTCATCGGTAGGAGAAAAAACTTCAGAATCTAAAGAAAAGAAAGCAGAATTAAAAGAACCTAAGATGAATTTAAATCATGAAAAGGGGGAAACTTCCCACGTCACTCCTTTTATTAATTTTAATCAATCAAAGCAAGTTGTTAAGGAAAAAGAGGTTATGGTTTCTGAAGAGGAACTACCAACAGATAAGGATTCTTTATACCAAGAATTAATTGCCTTGGAAGGAAAGCGTTATTCATTAGAAAAAGAATTTAAAGAATTAGACGCGAAATATCAGAAAGGCTCTATTGCTGATATGCAATATAAGAATGAAAGTATAATACTTAAAAATAAACTCAATGATATAACATCAAGAATCAATAAAATAAGAAGAATAATTGCTAGTCTATAGAGCAAATTTTTAAGGTTATTGATTTTTTTAATAAAAAATTTACTAGATAATACATATTAATTTTTTTTTTGCCAAAGGCTAATTTGGAAGCAAAATTTACCGATTACAAGCCATTCGGGTAGATCTATTATAATGTTAATTAGTAGAAGATTTATCTTTAATAATTTCATACATTGGTGGCATTACTAATTTATGTTCTGCTTTTCTCATCATTTCTTTAACTTTATTAACATCATCCACATTTAATCCTTCAAATCCTAAATTATTATCAATTCTATACAATATCTCATCAATAGTATCATACAATAAGCCTACTTCTCCCTCATCAGTTTGATCAGGCCATAGGCCTGGTGATGGAGGTTTTTCAATAATGGGTTTAGGGACTTCAAGAATTTTACCAAGGGCTCGTACTTCAGATTTATAGAGCATTCCTAATGGTTCAAAATCCACTCCTCCATCTCCATACTTAGTGAAGTAACCAATAGTTAATTCAGCTCTATTTCCTGTACCAGCTACTAGGTACTTTCCCAATGATTGACCTACATAATATAAAGCAATCATTCTTAGTCGAGGTTTGATATTAGCATTCGATATTGTATTAGGTTTTATGTTTGGGGCAAATAATTCTAAGAATTGGTTATATGGTTTTGTTAAGTCAATGATCATAAATTCAATCCCTAAGTGTCGAGCAATTAATTTAGCATCCTCAAGATCTTTGATTGTTGATTCACAAGGTAATCCTAATCCTATAACTTTTTTTTTCCCAATCGCATTAACGCATAATGATGCCGCGACAGAACTATCAATTCCTCCACTTAAACCCACAACAACCCCATCAGCATTAGCAGAATCTATATACTCTTTTATCCAATTTTGAATATTAACACTTAAATTTTTAAGATTTAGTGTCCGCATATTTGATCTTAATTTCCTTTATATTAAAAATTCATTTAAAAAAATTATAAAATTAAAATTGGATTTTTAACTATTCTATTCAAGGATTATTTGAATTTAGTCTGAAAAAATTGAGCAAGATGAGTGAAGAATTTAAACAAATTGTAGATACATCCTATAATAATGGAACTCCTTTATGGCTATTTACTAATGATTACATTTTTGGGATGATACCCACCGATTCAAGTGGTGCCCGCTGGACAGAAGTTTCATATACATTTGAAGATCCTGATGAACCACTAATAAAAACAGAAAGAGATGCAGATTTATCTTATCAATTTCTTCTTGAAGAAGTAGAAAAAGGAGTTTCTTTTTATGTTGATGATTTAAACGTTATTTCATTAAAAGAATTTGCCCAAACTCTTGAAAGTAAGTCTGGACCGGAAAAGATGACTACTATTATAACAGAATTAATAAATAATTCTTCTAAATATTCAGCAAATTTTCCTATAATTAAAAGTAAAGATGAGTTGGGCAAATTGAAAGAAAAAGTGTAATTATTTTAGGAAATTAATTTAATTATTAAATTTTAGAAAATTTATTTAAAAGTTAGATATATAAGTTCTTTCTTTGAGGATATTTTTTTGTAAATTCCTCATCAACTCTTCTTGCGAGCTGATAGCCTAAATTCGGATTATTCTCATGGATAACTTTCTTCAGATGGTCACCATGTTGTTGGGAATATTTTTCTATTCCTGCGGCAATGATGTTTTGATCTTGTTTAATAGGAACAATCATACCAAACAAGCGAAGCATATCATTAGGAGACATTTTTTTTCCTATCTTTTCATCGATATCCTTATTAATATTACGGGCTATTGATCCCATTGTTAGAGATGAATAAGGATCTAGCATTTTTGATTTTAACCAATAAGCATCAGGTTTTTTTGTAATAAATGTATCTGTATTTCCATGTTTATCATTTGATCCTATAATTCTCCATCCTTTAGGACTCTTATCATACTCCTTTTTCATTTTTTTGATAATGGTCTTTATTGGAGCAACTCCCTGATAATCTTCTCCTTCTTCTTTTTCAGGCATATTATCAATTCTTTAATATCGATAAAATTATAAAAAGATAAACAATAATCTCCATAATATATCTAGAGTTCATGAGTTAAATTCTTTATTATAACTTCGTGATAAAACAAAATTGATTTTTTAAGAATGAATATATTAGAGAATGCAGATAAAATCAATCAACTATACAATTCAGTACTTGATGCGATTCAGTTTAACAGATACGAAAATTTAAGAGAAAATTTAATTTTAATAAATGATATTGAAAAAAAATTTGAATCAAATTACTATAAAAAGAAGAAAGAAGGTGTTTTTTATACCCAAAAAGAGATTTCAGATTTTATTTTTTCTCAAGCCCTAATATCATTACTCAATACTGAATTTGAATACCTTAAGCTTGCTCGGATTGATGAAATTTATTCATTAGATTTAAATATTCAGAATGAAATTAAAAAATTTTTATCAGGTATTAGAATTTGTGATCCTGCATGTGGTTCTGGAGTGTTCCTCCTTAGTGCGGCTTCTATTATTAATGAATTGATGAAGAAGCTGAATTATAATGTATCTACTATCGATCTTAATTTTAAAATTATAAAAAATCTTTATGGTTTTGAAATTAATGATTCTGCAATTAAATTATGTAAATTAAATCTCCTAAATTGGTTTCACCATGAAAATCCCGCGAGATTAAAAGAGTTATTAACAGTGTTAGATTCAAACTTAAAATTACAAAACAGTTTAATTGATATCAAAACGGCTAATTTTGATATTATTATAGGAAATCCACCCTATGGTAATATTCTTAGAAGCAGTCATAAAGATTTCTTGAAAAGAGAGGAAATTTTTTATACTGATATTTATTGCGCTTTTCTTTTAAAAGGGATTAGGTGGACAGAAAAAATAATAGCTTTTTTGGTTCCGAA
>JBHLPZ010000056.1:0-16184 GCA_048885325.1 Candidatus Odinarchaeota archaeon | reverse complement strand
AATAAGGGGGAGCATCCATTTATATTTTTTTAAAGTTTCAAATATTCCCATTTATGAATCATCCCTCTTCCAAATATTTGTATATAGCTTTCCTGGATTAAGAATATTATTGGGATCAAGTAGCCTTTTAATTTTTCTCATTACATCCATAGATTTACCCAATTCTTCTTCCATCCAATGCGCTCTATTGATACCAATGCCATGATGATGAGCTATGGAACCGCCTGCATCCAAAACACCTTTTATCGTTGTATCCCAACATTCTTGATAAAATTCGAAATCTGATTTTCCTTTGGGGGGCACCCCTCCAAGACTAAAATATACTCCTACCCCATTTGGATAGAAATGTGATATATGAGCTGAAATTATTAAAATACCCTTTATACCGTTTACAGAATCGATAACATTATGGTAAATTTTTGCGGCATTATCCCATGATGAAGCTATCTCTATAGTATCAAATATAATTTTATATGGCGGCATGGTGGAAGTTTCAGTTACTCTAAATCTAGTTTCGAACCAGTGTTCTACAGGATGCTCTCCACAATTAATACCATTATTGCTTTCACATTTCTCTTTGGTTATAATCTCTTCAAGGGCGACTAACTTTTTATTTCCTTCACAAACAAATACAACCATAACTTTATCTTTAGCTTGCTCAATATCTGCAAAATGTCGTTCTGTTTCGATTTTATCATAGATTCTGATTACAGCAGGAAAGATATATTCCCTCATAATTTCTCTTGTAGCACTAAAAGAATCTTCAATTGTGGGAAAGGCATAAGAAATGAGCGCTCTTTTTTCAGGAAAAGGCCAAATTTTTAAAGTGGCTTTAGTCACTATTCCTAAAGTTCCTTCGGCTCCAATAAATAATTTATTAAGTTGAGGTCCTGTAGAAGCTCGTACAATTGGTTTAAAGTTGATAATATCGCCTTGAGGTAAGACTATTTCCATTCCTAATATGATATCCTCAATCTTTCCATATTTAGTACTAAATTGACCGGCAGCTCTATGGGCAATCCAACCCCCTAATGAAGAGGTGTAAAGTGATTGAGGAATATGACCAGAAGTATACCCTTTAGCATTCAGATACCGCTCTAAGTTCATTCCATTAATCCCTGTTTCCACAGTTACTGTCAAATCCTTTTTATTAATTTCAAGAATCTTATTAAATTTTTTCATATCAACTATAATGCCACCATAGACTGGTATAGCTCCTCCAACAACTCCAGAACCTTCCCCATAAGGAATAACAGGGATTTTCTCATTATTGGCTAATTTTAGAATCTCCGAAATTTGAGTCTTATTTTCTGGCCAAACTACAAAGTCTGGTAAGCTAGCACTTCTTCCCTGAATAGTCCAATTTAAGGTAATTAAGGTAGAATCTCTTGAATATGCTAAGAGATCAATTTTATCAATTGAGACATTTCCATCACCAACAATTTCAATTAATCTCTCTTTTACTTTTTGTTTATTTTTAATTTCAACTCTATCTTCTTTATATATAATCTCAAAATTTTCTAAATTCATTAATAATCAAGTAATCTTTAATAATTAACTTAGTAAAATGATTTAGATAAATATAAAATTTTTATTTAATATTAGAAAAATTAATTATTATTCTTAAAAAATTAAAAAAGGGATTAGTAAATAGTTTCTCCTGTTATCCTATCCACTTTTAAGTGCCGAAACCTTGCTTTAGTTTTAACTATATCTGTATTAAGGGATATTTTTTCTACAACTTTTTTTGGAAATAAATATTTAGCAAGATGGATTATCATTTGTCTCGTTTCTACACAATTAAATAATTTTAAACTTTCAAAGGAATAGATAAGTTCAGATATTAAATCAAAATTGGTATCTGCTGAAAATTCTAAGAGTTCTAAATTTCTATAAATTCTTGAAACAATACTATTTAATAGATCATACTCCTTTAACTTATCTAATGTATTTCTCATATAATTGCAAAATAATACGTAATAGGTTGCCTCAGAAGATATAAAACCATCACGATACTGTTTTATGCCTTCAGGGGTTATTCTCTGTTCTAATTCTTCTAATATTGCATTTATATTTTGTTCTAATTTAGTCTTTTCAAGTAAAGCATAAATTTTTAATATTACAACTAACTGAGATGTTTCTAAATCCTTTAAGTAATTAGGCTCAAAAAATTTTTGGTCAGTTTCAATTAATCTATTAACTTTTTCATCGTCTAACCATAATTTCATAAAGTGTGTTGATTTTAAAAAATAATATAATCCATCTGTAGCTTCTACTAACGGGGCTTCAAATTCATCCACACCTTCTTCATAAAGATCTAATAAAAAATTTTTTACTTTTTGAGAATTGAGTTTAATATTTAAACTTTTAGCTAAAAATAATCCACAATAATAAAGATCCGGGTTCTTCAAAGTAACTAATGGAATAGTAATTAACCACTCATCGATATTATTCACAATGTAATCTTTTATATGAGAAAAATCGAATTTTTTCTCTAAATTGAAAAAACTGATTATTCGATATATAAGATAAAGTATTTGTAATTTATCTTTTGGATTCTTTAAATCTTCTAAACTTTCTATAATATTTTTATTTTGACTCAATTTTGCTATAAATTTTTCTCTAATTTGTAAATACTTTCTTAGGTTTTCTTTACTTTTTGAATTTGCATCGATTAGGTCTTTTAAATTTCGCAATGCTATTATGAATTCCAAGGGAAGTAACCCTTTTGATTTAAAATTTAAAATTAATGGGGAAATTGTGTCATCCACTAGATAATCTATCACTTTTTCTAGAAAAATTTCGAAACTAATTGGTGAAATTATTACATTATAAAGTTTTACAAGTGAATTAAACTCCTCTTTCTTATATTTATTCAATTCGTTTGAAAGATCCAAGAATTTATCTTCTATTTCTGTTTGGTTAAATCCTATCTTTAAAAATTCATCTTTAACTAAATCAATTAACTCATCGAGTTTATCGTTTAATTCTCCTATATTAATTAAAACTACTTGAAATTTTTCATTAATTCTTTCGTGGAAATAAGTATCAATCGCATTATAAAAAAAATCTATATCATCTAAATACAAACTTAATATATTAAAAAGACCTTGGAAAATCATTTAGCTTTACCGAAAATTTAAAATGAATTTATGAAAAATAAAATCTGAACTTATTAAATGTTAAAAAATAAATCCAAAAATTAATATTTTTCTTTTACCAAAATTAATTAAATATCTTCTTATTCAAGACATTTAAATTAAATAGTATTAATTGTACTGTGTTTATTCCAAAATAGAAAAGATTTCTTGCTATTAAATTGTTTAACTTCTTCTTTAAAGATTATTCTTAAATTAAATTTAATACATATGATATATTTTATTCTTTAAATACCATTAAAATCAGCTTTTCAAAACAATCTGATAAGAAGAATCCATGACAAGTAATATTTTTGGAACATCAGGAATAAGACGCATATTTCAGAGTTATTCTGAATCTGATTTGATGTTTACCCCTCAAATGGCCTTAGAGGTAGGTTTAGCTCTTGGTACTTATGTAAATGGAGGAATTGTTGTTATAGGTAAAGATATTAGAACTTCTGCTTTACCAGTAGAATATGCTCTAATTTCTGGATTAATAAGTACAGGTTCTAATGTAAAAACCGTGGGAATTGTCACAACTCCTACATTAGCAATGTCATTACGATATTTAAATGCAGATGCTGGAGTTATGATAACAGCATCACATAATACTCCTGAATATATAGGTTTGAAATTATGGAATCCTTCTGGTGTTGGGTTTTCTCCAGAACAAGAAGAAGAAATAGAACGAATCTATAATGATAAAGATTTTACTAACATAGAATGGGATGAGGTTGGTAAAATAACCGCTATTAATGATATAAATGATATTCACATATTAGACATTACTAATCGAATTTTTTTCGATGGAAGTAAATTAAATGTAATTGTTGATCCTGGAAATGGTTCTGGATGCGATATAGTTCCCAATTTATTAAGTAAATATGGTATAAACATAGTTACTATAAATGCTCAAATGGATGGTCGATTTCCAGGAAGAGCAAGTGAGCCAAGTAAGGAAAACCTAATACAAATTTCAAAATTTTTAAAAATTTCACCTCAAGAGGATATAGGTATAGCGCTTGATGGTGATGCTGATAGAGTGATCTTTTTAGATGAAAATGGAGAAGTTATTGATCCAATTAGATTATTAGCCCTTATGGCTAAACAATTCATAGTAGATAATAAAGATAAATTATCTAGTAAGGATATGAAGGTAGTAACACCAATAAATTCCTCAAGTTTAGTAGAACACGTATTAAATCCATTAGGATGTGAAGTTATTAGAACAGAGGTCGGAGATATAAAGGTTGCTTTGGCTTTAAAGGAATTTGGAGGTTTTCTTGGTGGAGAAACTTCGGGAACTTATATTTGGCCGAATTTTCATTATGGTCCGGACACTATTGCTACAATTGCTAATGTATTGCATATGGTTGTTAAAAATGAAAAGAGTTTGAAAGAACTATTAGCAGATATCCCTAATTATCCATACTACGCTGAAAAATTTAAACTAAAGAGAGATATTTCTTTTACTGAAGAAATTAACAAAAAGATTATTGAAAAAATAAAGAATACAATGGATAATTTAGGTAATAAAATAAATAATATTAATACAATAGATGGATGCCGTTTTGATTATGATGAAGGTTGGTTTCTAATCCGACGTTCAGGAACAAGTCCTTATTTAAGAATTTCAGGTGAATCCAACAAGGGTTTAGAAAAAACGAAGGAGATTAATCATTTAATTCAGTCTAAAATGAAAGAATTAGATTTAATTTAAGTCTTTTTTTAAATACTTGAAACTTTTGAAAGGAATTTAGGAGTATCACAATTTATCCCATTTATCCTTGAAATTTCTAAAGTTAATAATTGAATGGCTAATATCATAATTAATGGCTGTAGATCTTTTAAAGTATTAGGAACTTCAATTCCATAATCAATTTGTTCGGGAGGAATGTTTTTTTCTACTGATTCATAAACACCTAAAATAGTAGCTTCTCTTTCTTTAATACGTTTGAGTAAATTTAATAATTTAATCTTTCTTATATCATCTTCATAAGGAATTATTGCTAATATACAGGTATCTGAATCAGCTAATGTAATAGGTCCATGTGGAAATTCTGCTGTCGAGTAAGCCTGACCAAAGATTCTAGCCCCCTCTTTCAATTTAAGAGCTGCTTCCATCGCTGTGGCATACTCTGGACCACTTCCCAAAATAAAACAAAATTTTGCATTTTTAAAGTTTTCCGCATAGACTTTTATTCTTTCATTTAAAAGAGGAAGAACTGAATAAATTCTATCAGGTATACGAATCAATTCAACCCAGATCTTATTATACTCTTCATTTGAAATAGATTTATTTTCTTTAGCAATTTCGAGTGATAACATTGCTAACACTGCTAATTCAGAAACATAAGTTTTTGTGGCTAATACAGATTTTTCCTCTTCACATTTCAAATCAATGTTATAGTTACAGTTCTTAGCTAGATTTGAATCCAAATTATTTGTAATTGCAATCGTTAAACATCCTGCATTTTTAGCAATATTGACAGAGTTAATCGTATCCTTAGTTTCTCCACTTTGAGACAATGCTATTATGCAATCATTTTCACTTAATATTGGTTCTATTAAATATTGAAACTCCATTGAAAATTCAGAAAATGTAGGAATCCTTATTAGACGATTGAACATATATGACATTGCAAAACCCGCATGGTATGAACTTCCAGACCCTATTAAATATATATGATGAGGTTTTCTGTTGATTACGTCTTTAGCGATTGCACTAATTAAATCCTTTTGTTGAGTTGCTTTATTTAGTGAAGTAGGTATTTCGAAGATTTCTTTCTGAGTATATTTTCCCAAATTATCCTGATTTCCATTCTTTTTATTCTCATTCAAAATAATCACTTTAATATGTTGATACTTTTATTTATTTCCAGTAAATTTTTTAAGAGGTGTTCATTGTTTAGCAAAAGTTAGTTTTCACTTAGCTATGATATTCTTAAAATACTTAGCATTATTTTTTAATTTATTTACATTAACTAAACAAAAACAGAAAAGAATAGTAAAGTATTATTAATTGATTATAATTAGTTTAATTATAAATTATCAAATTCAAATTTAAGAGAAGATAGTACGTGTGCGGTATATTTGGGATCGTTACTAATCAAGAGATTTCAGTTGGAAAAATAGCACTTGAAGGAATAAAACGTTTAGAATACCGTGGTTATGATTCTTGTGGAATTGTAGCACTATTTAACTCAAAATTATATATTAAAAAGGATACCGGTAAAATTGATGAGATCCATAAAAAAATTAAATTAAATGAGTTTCCAAATGGAGCCAAATTAGCCCTAGCACATACTAGATGGGCTACCCATGGTGCTCCTACAAAAATCAATAGTCATCCCCATGTAGATTGCCATAACAAAATTGCTGTTGTTCATAATGGCATTTTAGAAAATTTTATTGAATTAAAAGAAGAATTACAATCAAAAGGCCATAATTTTATTTCTGAGACAGATACAGAAATAATACCTCATTTAATTGAGGAATATATGGAAAACGATTTAGATTTTAAAAATGCAATAGCTAAAGCAATAGAAAAGTGCAAAGGGGCATATGGGGTGGCTATCTGTCATGCAGATTATCCAAATACTATTATTGCTGTCAGAAAAGAGTCACCAATAGTAGTTGGAATAGATGAGGACAATACATCTTATTGTGCTTCAGATATTCCTGCCTTTTTACCCTATACACGATTGTGTTATTTATTAGATGACGATGAAATGGCAGTTCTAAAACCTGGCTCGGTGGAATTTTTTGATGTTAAAGAGAGTAATATTCCAAAAGAGAAAGAGATGCAAAAAATCGAATGGACTATTGACGCTGCTGAGAAAGGAGGATATGAGCATTTCATGCTGAAAGAGATATATGAGGAACCTAGTGCTTTGAGAAAAACTCTAAAAATATCTAAAGATATTTTGAAAACTTTTGCCGAGATACTATGGGGTGCTAAAAATATTTATATCACTGCGGCAGGTACTTCATTTTATGCATCATTAGCTGGAAAATTTATTATTACTAAATTTCTAGATAAATATATTGAACCAATTGAATGTTCTGAATTTCAGGTTCAATTAGGTGATGCTTTAAAAGAGGATTCTGTAATAATTGCCGTCTCACAATCTGGAGAAACTATTGATCTAATTGAAGCAATCCGGTGGGCAAAAGAAAAATTGAAGAAAAGAGTTAAAGTTTTATCCATCACAAATGTAGTAGGCTCTACTCTTACTAGGTATTCAGATCATGTAATTTTTACTCAAGCTGGACCTGAAATTGGAGTTGCTGCAACTAAAACCTATTGTACCCAAGTTCTTACTCTTGGATTAATAGCTTTAGAAATCGCAGAGTTAAGGAAGATTTTACCTGATGTTGAAATCGAAAAGTATTATGATGCGTTAAGTTCAACACCCGATATTATAGAAGATTTCCTAAATAACAACATCCAATTACTTAAAATGATTGTGAAGAATTTAGAAAAGACCCACAACTTTTTCTTCTTAGCTCGAGGTATTTCAATAGCTACTGCTAAAGAAGGTGGTTTAAAGTTAAAAGAAATTGCGTGTCGTTTTATAGAAGGATACTCTGCTGCTCATGCAAAACATGGGCCAATATCTTTGGTAAGAAAAGATTTTCCAATCATTTTCATAGCTCCACCTGACGAAACTTATGAAAGATTAGTCGGTAATGTTATGGAATTTAAATCAAGAGGAGGTAAAATTATTTCTCTAGTTGTAAAATCAGATAAAATTATAACTGATTTAAGTGATATAACAATACGTATAAATCAACCTGCAAGTAAATATTATAATCTTTTTAGTCCAATTACGTTTATACCAGCCCTTCAGTTATTAGCATATTTCTATTCTGTAGATGTTGGGTTGGATCCTGACCAACCGCGAAACCTAGCAAAAACAGTAACAGTACATTAAAGAAAAAATTATAACTTTTCTACTTGAAAAATATGACCCTTCCAAGCTTCTAATTCTATATATAATCCATTTTCCTTGAGATTTTGACTATCATAAGAATACTCCTTTTGGTTAAGTAAATCAATGAAACGCCAATTAGAAATTCCATAATCCAATTCTTTTAGAATAATGTGAGCCTTAGAAGGACGTATGCTATAGTTAACAACAATTAATAATCTCTCTTTATCTGTCCACCATTGATATGCTATAATATTATTAAAAGTATTATCATCAACGGGATTTACATTGCATAATGACCAATTTGCATTATCAAATTCCTTACCTGGAATGGAAGGTAGCAATTTGTCGTAAAAATCCATAATTTTAATGTTCTCTGGCTCTGTAGGATACCTTCCTAATTGAACTGGCAATTTTTTCTCATAACCATGTGTTTGACCTTCAAAAACTAACCTTGCTCCCGGTAAAGTTAGTGCAACAATGGCTGCTGCCATAGAGGCTTCTTCTCCAAAAACTGCTACCGCTCTCTGCTCATCATGATTTTCTATATAGCGTAATAACTTCCTCTGATAATCCCAATCTGCTTGAAGATGCTTAATCACTGACTGAGCATTCTCATTAGCTAAGCGATCATAAAGTTTTTTATCATAACAATAGTCAAATCCCTGTTGTTGAAGCTCCCACTCCAAATTCCAATACACTTCTGCTAAAAATCTGAATTCTGGATATTGTTCCTTAACTTTAGTGATTACATCTTCCCAAAATTCTTTTTTTGGTTGTATACCTGCTCTTTCTCCCCAAGTATTACTAAATACACTATTAGTCATTAACATTGCCATATCACAACGAATACCATCACACTGTCTCGCAATTGTAAGTATAGTGTTGATCGCTTTTTGCCGAGCTTCAGAGGAGAATGCATTAATTTGAACTGTATCTGTCCAAGGGGGGAAATTAGGATCTCGGCCATGTGCATAAATTACCTCACCAACCGAGAAAAATTCAAATGGTTTATTTATTAAATCATCTAATGTTCCCTTAATGAAAACATCTGACTTTTCTAATGTCCACAAATGATCAACAGCAACATGATTTGGGACATAATCCAAAATCAATAATAAATCGCGTTCATTTAATTCTTTACGAAATGAAGCTAATGCCTCAGGACCTCCCAAGTATGAATTTACATGATAATAATATATCGAATAAGGAGAACCAACAACATCGTCAGTATTATAATAATCTAGAGCTTTATGGTATTCTTTCTGTAAGCCATCATTTTGAATTGCAATATCTCTTCCTCTAGGGCTTCTTTCCCATACACCCATTAACCAAACAGCATCAAAAAGCTTTAATTCTTGATCAATTAATTGGATAGGTATATTTTTTAAATTGATTTTATGTCCATGAATTTCAGATAAAGAGTGCAGCCATGGCCAAGTGTTTATTTCAATAATTCTGGGATGTTTAGGCCATTTTAATTTTTGTTTTGACATAGTGAGAATTCGCTTAAAATCTATTTTATAATATAATGAGTATAAATTATTTCTCTTTGCTTATAAAATAATTTTAATTTCGAAAAGATCTCAAAGAATCTGCGTGAAAAAATTAGCTTGGGCCACTGTAAGATTTAATTAATTATAAATAAATATATATTTTAGAATAATCATTACTATAATAAAAGAAATATAAGATTTAGTGTTGTAAAAATGAGTGAAGAAAAAGAAGCATTAAAGAAGCTAATAATGCTTATTTCGGACCTTCGAGCTAAGGATGAAGAACGTTATGAAGCTCACGTTAATTTTATGAATGAAACTATCAAAATGATTAGCGCTATCGAATCTCAAATGAATAAACACTGGTCTACTGTTCTAGAATCGTTGAAGGAGTTAAATGAGAATATTAATAATAATTTAGATTCCCTTCTTACAGGAATTAATCCTAAGGGGCTTAGAGAAACATCCAAATCTTTACAAGAAATCATGGATACTATGAATAAGAGTGTTCAGACTATGAATTTAGAAAAAGTTTTAAGTGAATTAAAGATATTGAAATCATCAGCAATTCAAGCAAGCCAAGGAACATATACTCCAACGATTCCAGTAGGACAACAACCTACCCTAATAACAGCAGATATTAGTCTTACTCCCACACCAATTACTGGAACCACACCTGCTCAAGAACCTAAAGTGTATGGGTATGTACCAAAGAAAAAGAAGAAAGATGAAGATGAAGATGAGCCCCATCTCATGAAGCCTTCAGATTTATTCAAAAAATAATTATTTCCTATTTATTAAAAGTATCCAAAAAGGGTCTTAACTCATTTTTGATTTCTTCTACATTTTCCCCTATTTTTTTGAATGTAATTCCAATTGCTGGGATATCAAGTTCTTGTGTGATTTCTTCTTTTAAGCTGTCATAAATGTTGGATATAGAAGGGCATCCGTATACTTGGTTAAAAATTATTCCATCAACCTTCATTTCCTTGGCTGCTTTTAGATAAGAATCCTTTAAATTATTTATATTACACCCTATACCTTTTTTTGAGGCTCTTAAAAGAAATTTAGCATATTCTTCAACAGGATCCGAATTATTGGAGACAGAAATTTCTTCAAGTAATCCTAAAATTTCCCAATCTGCATAAATAACTCTACCTCCTAACTCAAAAACTATCTCATGAATAGTTGGTTCCCAACCGCTAAACATGGGGGAAAAAAGCAAGTTAGGTCTGTTTGAAACATCCATTCCTATACCTTTTTTTATCCTTTCCCTCATTTCTTTCACTAATTGACTTAAATTCTCAAGATATCTCTGAGCATTTGAATTATAATCCTGAAATGAAATGGTTAGTAATGCTAAAATCTCTGCATATACAGCCGGATTACAAGGATAAAAATTACTAGTATTAATTTCATATAATATAGTTTTATAATATCTTTTCACTTGGTTTCCAATTCGAAATTGCTTTTTCAAACTCTCATCAGATATATAATTACCTGTAATGTTTTCTAATTCTGTAATGGCTTTTTGGACATTAATCTTCATTATTTCTAATGCTTTGGTCTCATCTTCAATTTCTTTTGGAGGAATATTTATCCAAACTTGGTTTGGGACCAATGTTTTTAACGATTCAGAATATTTATTCCATTCTCCACATCTCATGGCAAAATTTAAGTTTGCATCTATTTGTGTTCCTACTGATTTATGCATTCCATAAAGAGCATTAACACCATAACATAAGTCTGAAGGAATACCATTTTCAGTTCCTAAATCATACATCTGATTATATTTATCATTTACAGATTTTATAACATCTTCTAAAATTTTATCAACAATTTTTAATACATCAAATCGTTTAGCAATATCTAGGACTTTTGAAGTTAAATCCCAACCTAAAACACTCGTAGCAGAATTCAATGCTATTAAAAGAGCATTAACTTTAAATGATTCCATTCTAATAGGAAATACAGGGATTGCATTAGCTGCAAATACTAAATCAGGAAATCCTAATGCCACAGAGATTATTTTTTTTCTCTCATGGGTTTTTCTTTTTTTTAAATAATCTCTACCAGATAAAAAATTATAAGACATTTTTAATACAGAAGTGAAGCTAACAACATCATCGGCATAAATACTCATTTTTACTAGTACTCCTTAAATGCAATAAAAACTGTCGAGTTTCCATTAACTATAATTTAAAAGTAATCATGATTTTATAATAAAATTTATTAGAGCTTTTTATCTAAAGAAATAAATTTATTTAAAAATAAATTCGGACTTGTTCCATCATATTTTTTTCAAAAAAACCTTTTCCCTCTCAAAAGAAAAAATTGAAGATGCTAGCTATTTTTTAGGAATATAACATTCTCTTACTAATTTCCCTCTCTCTGAAAGATTTAAAACAACAACTTTAGGGCGACTCATAGCTTCAATGGAATATTTTATTCCTTGGGTCCCTAAACCAGAAGATTTTGTTCCTAAAAATGGAAAATGATCTGGACCACGTGAACTTTTTCCATTAATCTGAACGGTCCCAACTTCTAACTCTTGAGCAATATTGAATGCAAGATCAACATTTTCTGTAAAAATCATACCTTGAAGTCCATATTCTGATTTATTTGAAATTTCAATTGCTTGTTCTGCACTATTTATTCTTATAAACGGAAGAACAGGACCAAAGGGTTCTTCCCATGCAATTCTCATATCTACATTAACATTATCTAAAATTGTTGGCCAAATAATATTTCCTTCACGTTTGTTCCCACATTTTAATATTGCTCCTTTTTCAAGAGCATCATCAATTAAACCTTGAACATAGTCACATTGTTTTGAGCTAATTAATGGACCAATAATCTTGTTTTTTTCTGGATCTCCAATCGTTAATTTTAAGGTTTCGTTCATTACTTTTTCGATTAATTCATCTGCGATGCCTGGCATTGGTAAAACCCTCTTAACAGCTGTACAACGTTGACCACTAAAAGAGAAGGCTCCTGAAACGATTGCTTTTACAGTAACTTCCAAATCCGCATCATCTAAAACAATTGCCGCATCCTTACCTCCTAATTCAAGTAATAATGGCTTCATGCCTGCCACTTTTGCGAGATTTTTCCCTGTTTCTGAAGATCCAGTAAAATTTATCATGTTAACTAAAGAGTGACTTACTAAAAAATCTCCTATCTCAGAACCTCGACCTGTTATAATATTAAACACGCCAGGGGGTACTCCAGCTTTTTCTAAAATTATTCCAAAATGAAGAGCAGTTAATGGACCTTGGCTTGGAGGCTTCATGACTACAGAATTTCCTGCCATAAGAGCAGGAGCAATTTTTGATCCAGTTAAATTAAATGGATAATTGAATGGACCTATACATAAAACAACTCCTAAAGGTACTCTATAAGTTATTGACAATTTTTCTTTAGAGTATCCTTCAAAAGCATCACCTAAAATTGTTTCACCTGAAAATTGTAAACTCGATTCTGCAGTAGCCTTAAATATTTCGGCTGTTCTGGCAATTTCAGAAATCGCACTATTAAGTGGTTTACCTATTTCTCTCATTAATAAATATCCTAATTCCTCTGACCAATTTATCATCAGTTCTGCCGATTTATTTAAGATTTCAGCACGTTTATTTATCGGAATTTCTTCCCAACAGTGAACATTTTCATGAGCAATCATAATAACCTTATCTGCTTCATCTTTTGTACAAGCTTGCACATTAGCTACCAACTCATTGCTGTAAGGATTATAAACTGGTATTAAATCTCCTGAAGTGGACTTCTTCCATTTACCATTAGAATAGTATTTATATTCTATTCCTTCTTTCATTGAGGAAAAATCTAAATCATTTTTCATTTTAATCAAATATGAATTTAATTTATATTAATTTCCCAAGTATTAAGTGAATTTTTAGATATTTTAGGGTTTCTTTTATAAATTATATGATTTCTTCTTTTTATTTCGCATAGAGTTATTGATTAATCTATAAATTTACCTTAGGAGGATAAGAATGTATGAAAATCCGTTTTTTTTAAATGAATACAATGTATTAATTAATATTCTTCTAAGATTCCTTTAAACAATCATAGAACTCCTCTTCAGCAGTAGTATGTCTGAAGTAAATATTTCATAAGAAATATAGCATCAAACATATAAAGGCTGAAATTTATCCAATATTTAAAAATAATCTAAAAAAGAATTAAGAGGAATATGCCTACAAAAAATTTATTGACTTTTTTTCTTAAAAATTAAATATTAAGAATAAATACAAAAAAATTGAAATTATAACCTAAGTTATTTAAAAAATGAAATTCCAGATTCTTCCATGACTTCTATTAATAAAGCATTGTAATCATATATTTTTAAAAGTCTATTTAAACTATACTTTTCTCACTAGAATTTGTTTTGATGCGTGAATAATATCAAGTTTAGGTAAATCTTGAATCTTTTTAATAAGCTCAATTTGACTTTTTATCGTACTCCAGTTCGACATAGCCAATTCAGAAATTTCACTTATTGTATGAAATTTCCCATCACCTAAGGCATTATAAATATTTTCTACTATTTGCCATGTGGATTTCCTGTATGATTGATTTACGGTAATATCATTTCACCATTAAAAAGATAAAAAATTTTTTACTAATATATAGATATTGCATATAAAGATATATAAATTTACTTAATTTGCAAGCAAATATTATTAATTAAAAGATTATTTATTTAATTAAATAATAATTTTATATCTATTTAAATGATCATTATATTTAAATACCAATTATTGCTATAATAATATAGCGTTAGCCATATATATTTGTATAATTGCTCAAAAAGTGGCAACTATGTCTATTTTTGATTTACATCCATTAGCTTGGGAAAGATCTATAAGTTGATCATATGAATGAATGAGAAATAAGACTATAAAAACTCCGATAAGGAGGTGATTTTATGATAAAAATTAATAATAAGAGTAACAAAAAGCAAAAAGAAAAAAAAATTTTAACCACATGTATTGGTCAATGCGTTCATGTAGCAGGACCATATAATTTTATGAATATAGCAACCCAATTGGGATTTCAATGTTTGTTTTTAGGACCTGCTACACCCAGTTCAATGATTATCGATAAAATAGAAATGTTTAAACCAGATATTTTAGGACTTAGCTATCGGCTAACGCCCTCTACTCTTAAACCAATACTTCAAGAATTTAAAGAAAAATATGAAAAATTGAAATATAAACCTCAACAACTATTTTTTGCGGGTACTCCAGAAGTAGTTAAAGTTGCGAAAGGTTTCAATCTTTTTGATGAGTATTTTATTGGAGGAGAATCAAAATATAAAATAATCTCTATTTTAAGAAATGATTTAGAAGCTTCCGAAGAAAAGGTGAAAATTTCCATGGAATTAATTTCCCGGATAAAATGGAAAAAACCCTATCCTGTTATAAGGGCTCATTTTGGTTTGCTAAGCATGAAAGATACCTTAAAAGGGATAAGAAAAATCGCAGATGCAGAAGTTTTAGATGTAATATCGATTGCCCCGGATCAGAATACTCAAGCAAACTATTTCCATCCAAAAGATCAAGTTAAAGAGTTATCTGGCGCTGGAGGGGTACCTATTAGGTCTAAGAAAGATTTCTTAAATTTACATAAAGCCAGATTAACAGGAAATTATCCCTTGCTAAGAATTTATGCGGGTACTCGTGATTTTATCAAGTTAGCTGAATTACACAGAGAAACTATACGTAATGCATGGGTAGCAATTCCAATTTTTTGGTTTAATCAAATGGATGGAAGGGGTCCATTAACCTTAAAGGAATCAATAAAACAACATCTAGAAGCTATAAAATGGCATGGAGAAAATAATATCCCTGTTGAAGTTAATGATCCCCACCATTGGAGTTTAAGAGATGCACCAGATGCAATCGCTGTTGCAGATATGTATTTATCAGGAATAATAGCAAAGAACTTGGGTGTTAAATATTTTATAGCACAATACATGTTTAACACTCCTCCTTCAAGCTCGCTTGACATGGATCTCGCTAAAATTTTGGCTAAAGATGAACTTCTTCTAACTTTAGTAGACAATTCATTTTCATTAATTAAACAAGTTAGGACAGGATTAGCAAGTTTTCCAATTGATTTAGATAAGGCTAAAGGGCATTTAGCTGCAGCCACTTTAATACAATTAGCAATAAAACCTGATATTGTTCATGTCGTTAGCTATTCTGAAGCAAGTCATGCGGCTCGTCCAGAAGATATTATTGAAAGTTGCAACATTGTAGATCAAGTAATTAATACTTCATTTGCCAGTAAATTAAATTTTATTGATAAGAAAATCAGAAAAAGAAAAGAAGAATTAATAAAAGAAGCCCAGTGGATTATCAATTTGATTCCTCGCTTAGCAAAAACATATGAAGAACAAAAAAATCCGTGGATAAACCATAAAGTTCTAAATCGGCTCGTAAAATATGGAATTTTTGATGCTCCTCATTTAAAAAATAATTCATTTGCATTAGGGCAAATTAAAACAAAAGTTATTAATGGTGCATGTTACTCTTGGGACATTAGAAACCAAAGAATAATTGATGAAATAGAAAGGATTAAAAAGATCATCG
>JBHLPZ010000055.1:8415-16275 GCA_048885325.1 Candidatus Odinarchaeota archaeon | reverse complement strand
GAAATATCAATCTATAATTATAAAAAGACGATAAAATTATTTAAAAAATAGATAAATTTCTAAAAATAAATTAAACCATTCATTAATCTCTTAAATGTCGATTCAATTTGATTACAATTCTTTAGAGGAATTATCTAATGGAAAAGGATTAGATCAAATCCAAAATGTTTTTAACAATTTAATATCTGAAATCCTTGATTTTCTTAAATTGAAGCCTTTATATGAGAATATATTCTTAGAATTAATCATTGAAGAGAAGTCAAAAAATGGAGAGTATACTCAAAATCTCGATTTTGGAGTTGAAAGAATTGTTCAGAATGAAGATTTAACTATTAAAGTTTATCAAACATATAATAAATTTTTACCTTTTATTTTGCTTCGAGAAGCATATTATTGTTTCATTCCTAAAGAATCGAGTAAACTGGTAAGAATATGCATTAACCAAATTGTAGAGAATGATCTCAATAAATTATCATATTTTAAAGAATGGAACAATTTAATGAGAGATTCTTTAGTGAATAAAGATTTTTTAAACCTTCAACTTGATAAATTAAAAAAATTTTTCAAAATTAAGGCGAAAGAACCCTTTGAGAACACAATCCAATTCTTTTTTAAAGAAATAAGAGAAAATATATTATTAAGTCACGATGATAGTATTAGTCGATTATATGACCTAATTTTTGAAAGATATGCCTATAAGACATCTAAATCTTTATTCAATCAAGAGATTATAAAAACCCTAAGAGCAATAATTTATTTGTTTTATAAAGAGAAATCTTATCTAAATTTATCCGATTATCAAAATCTATTTAAAAAATGTAAGGAAAATCAAGAGATTACCACCGATTTAAGTTTGAGAAAATTTAGTGAAAACTTGCAATGGATTAATAAATGCTCTTCCATAGCACCCTCCTATAATATTTCCTTTAGTGCTATTGATTTATGTCCAATTATAAGTCTCATAAAATTTAATCCTCTTCTTGGAAAAGATAAAGTAAAAGCTTTATTGGAAGAGTTACCATTTTATAGTACTCCAAAATTCTCAGAAAACAGTTTTGCAACAGATATTACCTTATTTTTTTACATACCTAAAATATATTTGAATTCCTTTTTAACTTATTTTAATCAATTGGAGAAATTTGGTTATATAATCAAAAAAACAATTCACCAACTCTTAACAAAGAAATACTATATAAATCTAAATTATTTTACAGATGCTTCCAATATAAAGAAAATTATTGATCCTGAGAATAACAATTTTAAAAAACAATATGAAATTGAGTCTCTAATAGAATTTCCCACTATTTCTCATTCATATCCATTATCCGTTTTTGATTTTACAATTCTAGATCGAATAAGAAATTTTTCAATTACTGGTCTAACCTTTGATAAAAGAATAGAGACTTTAAATGCTATAAAAGATGATTTTGAAAATGAATTAAGAAAACAAAGTGCAATTAATAAAGGATTTAAAGATAGTTTACATAAGCTAATTAGATATAAACAGGAATTTTTAAAATTTTTAGACGAAAATCATACACAAGGATTTTTATACTTATATTCTCAACTAAATCATATTTTAAATTACTTAAATTTACTCGTAAAAATCCTGAATAATAATCCTAAAATTAAAAACATCTACCAGCTTCAGTCCTTTCTAAAAAAAAAACCAGTTTTTCAAATCATGGAAGACCAATTACTTCTTAAAAATAAAAATATTAAGAATATTATATTTCATGACTTTCTCTCTTTATATTTTCAATCTATAGGATCATTTAAAGTTCAAAGAGAAAAAATTCAATCGTTTTTTGAAGTGCTAAATGCCTGTTATAACCTTAAAATTATAGACTTGGTTAAAATAAAGAGAATTGTTAAAGAACTTAATACTAAAGGCTCTAATTTAGCTGAAGAAATATATCAAGAAAAAGAAAAAAGATTTGATAATATAACTAGAAGCTTAAGCTTATATAAAGTTACTAATGAGACGGTCGATTCTACTATTGAAGCATTTTTAAATAATAAACCTCCCTTAATTACACCTTTTTTAATAAATACCCTTATTACTAGCACATTTGCTAAATATTATCCCATATTGATTTTAAAAGATAAACCTGATGTAAATGAAGGGATTGAGAAAATAAAATCATATTTTCCGAAATTAATTTCTTATAAAGTGATAGATCTTATTACTAAAAGGAATTTGATTCATCTATCAACTTATTTTTTAAATATAAAAGAAAAACAATTATTTTTACTTAGTTTACATAACTGTTTCAAGAATTCTATTATCATAATAAAGCGATATTTTTGGAGAGGTGTTGTAAGAGTATCAAAACTTCAACCAAAAGATTTTTATGATTTTGAACATAAGCGATATGTCTATTCAGAGGATTACTTTAAACAGCTTCTAATATATTCCCAAAAACTCTTTGGAAAAAAATTAAAATCGCCTAAGATCCAATCTAATAATCTAAATAAGTTTTTCTGGTCAGAAAGTAGTAAATTTGATGATTTGGTAGCTTCTACAAAGAAATGGGCTTTACATCAAGATATTGATTTTGATTTAGTGGAACTTGATAACTTAAAAGAATTTAAAAAAAATTTAGAAATTACTCTTTTAAGTCGTTCTAAATTTAAAGATATTAAAGTAAACAAATTTTTTGAGAGATATATACGTTCTATAAAGTTTCTTCCGGCATTTCAGAAATTTGGTTTTTCACAATTTCACTTATTTTTTCGTCCTTTTTCTTATAATGAAGTTGATTTCAAACTATTATTTAAAAACACCTATCAAGATGTTAAATATCCTGCTTGCATTGAGCAAAGTCCTGCAATATTTAACAAGTATATTTTTCCGTTTAGAAATGCTAATAAATCTTATTTAAATTGGCTTATAAAGTCAAAAAGAAATATTTCTGAATTTTGTCTGTTTTATAAAAAGAAATTTTGTGAGATACTTAACTTTAGTCGTAATTTAACTAAAGAAGGTTGGAATTACTCAGCGATTAGATTTAAATCTTATATGCAAAATGTATTATTCAATCCGAATTATGACCCAGATATTTTAGGTATAAGAGAATTCGATTTAAATGAAATTCCCGAATCTAATATATATGAACCTGATTCTAAAGAATTTAAAGCTTTAACTCAAATATATAATAGTCATTCAATTGATATTAAGTCGTACTTGGGTACGAAAAAATATACCAATATTAACTACATAATCGATCTACTTAAAAAGAAATTGATTTTTCCCTACTTGTCATTAAAAAATTTAGATTTTCAAGAAAAAATCTCAATAATTTTACCCAATGTGAAGAATGAGTTTAATGAGAAAATAATTAAAATCTTTAACTTTTTTAATATGTGTCATATCTACGAGATTGAAGGAGAATTGTATATTTACGGATTTGAAGGCATTAAGCCATTCGAAAATGGATTTCTAATTGAGATTTGGTTCCCAAAATGCGAGATGGACGAATTTTTTGAAGTTTTCGATCTCATATTCCAATATTTTGAGATTAAACATTATCTAATATTAACAGATTTAGTTGATGGAAAGCATTTGTTAAAGTCCGTCTATGGTAATTTAGAGTTCCTGGATTCTTATAATCCTTTAAGGAATCTTATTTGGAACGAAAAGGATAAAATTTGGATGAATCATAAACTTTTTAATGAAAAATTTGAACCAATTTATCCAGATTTGCTTTATGGAGAGAAAAAAGAAAATTGACATTGCACTTAAAATCAGACTACTGCCCTAAAACTAATATCTTAAAATCATTGAAAATTATCATGAACCGGAAAAATCAGAAATCAGTAAATATTATTTTCCACGGCCTTTGTTCGCTGAAAGACTTGGTCGAGTTTTCTCAGATCCCCACCCCTTTTTACGTAACCCTCTAGCTCTTTTTCCTGCTGAAGTTAAACCTCGGGTGACTCTTTTTTTATGAGCTGGGTCACATATCCAATTTATTTTTGGATCAGATTTTATTACAGGATGACTTGGATCAACTAATATAACCTCATAATACCAATGTCTTCCATCAGAATAAATTTTATAACTATTTAATATCTGCATATTTGGATATTTTTTCTGAACACGTTCCTCAGCAATCCACTGGAGATTCTTCCCGGTTGTATATTT
The DNA here is from genome assembly GCA_048885325.1 of Candidatus Odinarchaeota archaeon. Classification (GTDB taxonomy): domain Archaea; phylum Asgardarchaeota; class Lokiarchaeia; order Sigyniarchaeales; family SOKP01; genus SOKP01. The sequence continues at coordinate 12,128 of JBHLPZ010000055.1, read as the reverse complement.
TGAAACTCCCATAGCTCTAGGTTTTCTACCACGTTTGGGTCTGACTTTATGCATTCCTCCTTTTCGTATTCTTGCTCTTACAATGATATAACCTTGCTTTGCTTTATATCCTAATGTCCTTGCTCTATGTAGCTTAGTTGGCTTTTCTATCCTTTGTATTGCTTTTCCTTTCCTATACTCAATTCCTCTATGCCAATGGGGAGTCTTGTATCCCGTTTCATGCTTCTCGAAAGTTTCCTTTACAAAACTATATCCAGACTTCATAACTTCTCTTTTATTAATTGAGAATATTTAATGAAATATTAAAAAACTAATTAATTTTATCATTTTGATAGATTTTTCAACAATATTTTAAATTTTTTAATCAATTTGAGATATTCTTAAATATCATCTTCTTATTGGATTTCATCAACAATTATTATGAAACTCCTTTTAGATTGACAATAAATTATATATTTTTGATTATGTTATTTTAATTAATAAATCCTTTAAGATAATACCAGAGGATGTTAATCTCTCGATGGAAAAAAAGAAAAAGGATAAGGAAAACGCTTCAAAAAAGCCAAAAGTAATCGATGTTGATGGATTAAAAATTGCATATGAAAAGAGCGAATTGGAAGAGCAATTTCCAAATCTAATGTCAGAAATTTCAAATAAAAAGAAATCGATTAAAATAGATTCGGTAAATTTTATTATCGAATCCAAGGGTAAAGCTAAAAACCTTACTAAAACTGAAGATTATAAGGAAGATTTAAAGGATCCAGGGGTAATTGATTTTATCAGAAGATGTACTAATAATGATGAGGCCCTTGAGATAATTGAATATTTATTTAAGAGAAAAGAAATTAATCATGAATTTTATAAAAAACTTAAAAATCAAATACGTGAAAAAGGCGGATTAAAGAAGTTAATTAAAGAATGTGGTGGCCCAAAAAAACCAGGATACTATGAGAGGAAATATTACTCCAAAAAAGTTTAATAAAATAATGAATTATATCTAATCAGTAATTTAGATTAATGATGAACTTATGACAAATGGTTTGAGCTATTGCTCGTAGCAATGACGTTGTCGCCCCAATCTGAAATTTAAATTAAAGAGATTTTTCAATTCTTTTTTTGAAATTAAATCCTTTCAATGTTAAAGAAAATCCACTTTCTTTTTTTTCAATAAGGTTTAGATCCATTAACACAGGGAGTCTTCCTTTTATACACTCCATTGAAACTCCAGAAAACAAATTAATTGTTTCAATATCTTTAGCCCCTTTTTCTATTGCGTATAGAATTTCAATTCCCATATTTCCTAAAAGATACTTTATATCCTCAAGAGATTCTCCTTTTTTCATCATGCATCTTTTGTATTATTCTTATTGGGAATTAAGCTTCTAAAGTTTTAAGCTTACTATAATAAAAATCGTTTTAGCGATTTTTAGGAATATATTTTTTCGCTACAACAGGTTTACTTTCTTTTGGTAAAAGCTTCCTCAAATATTCGGGAAATGTTGTTGTTATTTGAATATTTGTTTTTAGAACTATATAAGTTTCATTTTTATATTTTAATTCTTCGATAATATCATATTTTTTCAAAAAATCTAATGAGGTATTTAAGTGATCAAGAGTTCTCTTTGATACAAGCTTCGGAAGTTTGTCTTTTGATATTAAACCATTCCTTAGTTCTGAAAGCACGTTATATTTTCGTGAATCAGATATTATCTGGAATAAGGTTAGAGTATCTTCCTCTAATTCTTTTCTACTTTTATTTTCATAAATACTAAAATATTCTTGCACTTTTGGGATTAACAAGTCAATTAATTCTCTTTCGATTTGTTCTGGAGTCTCATCGATATACTCGATAACACTATCGGGAGGTATTCTTTCAGCATTGACTTCTTTTACTAATAATATATATTTTTCTACAATCCCGATTTGATTTATAAAAATAAATTGTTTTTCCGCTAAAAGGTCAATTAATTCATTGAACTTTAAATCTGGGAAATTCTCATTAAACCACTCATTCAATCCCTCTAAAGTTATAGGTCCTTTTGAAAGCTTTTTTAACGTTGAAAATATATGTTCTTTATTTAATAATATGGCAATTTTTTCCTCTTCACTTTTTTCTCTTATTTCTTCGAGAGTAGCCCAGTATAACTCTTTTACCCAGGTTTTTATTAAAGAATTATTTTTTAAGATTAACTCTTTATCGGCCTCATCAAAATTATTTACATCATTTACATAAAAACCAGTAAAAATTTCTTCATTTGATTGAAGTTTTTCAGAGAATTCAGTACAAAGTATTGAAATATTTTGCTCTATCTCTGGTGATGTATGTCGATCAAGGATAATTGAAATCATTAACATTTCTTTATTTCCACGATTCCAATCTGAATGTATTTCAAAATAAAAATTCATAGAATTTTTATTTTCGAATGAGTGTGTAAAAAAGCCTTCACTAACTGTCTGATCCATAATATTAGCAATTCTAATTGACAATTGGTCATCTAGCATAACACTTGGATAAGAATAGAATACTAATGGACCAATTTTTCGGTGAAAATATGATAAGGCAACAATAGTAGACAAATATTATTACTCCATAAAAGTTTTTATCTCGATAATGTATGTTATTAATTTTTTAATAGTTTAATAAAGAATAAATTAATAATTAAGATTTATTTAATTTAAAAATTTCTTATTTAAATTTATTTCTTAAGTAGGTATATAATAGATTTAATATATTAATCTTACTTGGTATTTATTCATCTTTAACACAATAAGGGATTTAACTCCTAACTTTTAAAATCTTTATTAAAAATCTCTGGCTTTTTATAGTTTTATAATAAATATTTTTATGAATTCTTAGTGGATTCATTATAACCATTCTATAATAGTGAATAAAATGGAAAAGAAAAAAAAGAAATTTAAATCTTATCTAGCTATTGCAGGTTTTTTTATAGGAACTGGATTCGGCTTTTTATTTGCCTTTTCTTGGAATGAATTGGCAGTAGTAATAAATCTTGTTGAGGGTGCATGGCTCGCGGTTATTTCTGGGATTATTAGAATAATTATTTTAATAATAATGAGTTCGATACTCTTTGCTAAGTGGTTTAAACAAGAAACAATATATACATCAGATGCATATTTTTTATTTGCTTTATTTTTCTCAATTTTAATAGTTGGGAAGATATATGATATTTATAACAATTTAATTGTTGTAAGTGAAAATGCTACCGCTGATTTTGTGTTGATCATAACTAAAATTAGATATCTTATAGTAACCTTAAATATCATGCCTGTTCTTTATATTGGATTGGAAACAACATTGGCTCTTGTAAGTGCTTATATAAAAAATGTAAATAAATCACAGTTTAATAAGATAAGACTAGGGATTGTTGGGATCTATTTAGCAATAATGTTGTTTATTATAATAATTGCCCCAACAATAAGTGCTCTTATTTTTGCTCTTCCTTATTTTACTATAGGGATTTATTTATTGATAGCAATTATGTTTTTCTTTATGTATAAGAATAAAAGATTATCTCAAGCAAATTCATTGTTAATAGGTATTGCTTTTCTATGCTTAATTGCTAGTAGCATAATAAGATCCATTTTGACTACAATTGCCTTAGAGAACCCATCTATGATTGTTATAGCTGAAATTGTTACGATTGTTGTAAATTTTGTGATATTCCTCGGTTTCATTACAAAACCCAAATATG
>JBHLPZ010000055.1:0-8405 GCA_048885325.1 Candidatus Odinarchaeota archaeon | reverse complement strand
TAATTTTGTTTTAGTTATTTTTTTTCTATTTATAGGCTTTTAATTAAGTCTCATTGCTGTTAAACTAAGGGCTAATATTAAATTTGTATAATTACTTTTTTTTTCTTCTCTAATTCTTGGTTATTATAACCAGAGACTTATTAAATTATATTTAATGATTGGTTTGTTCTAATAAAAATTACTGAGGGAAATTTAATAAAAATTCAGTAGTTCTAGGTAAGTCTCATAAATCTGCTTACCAATTTTTTGTATATCAAATTTTTTTACTGTTTTTAATCCGTTTTTAGCAATTTTTTTACGCTCATTCGGATTTTCTATCAAATAATTAACGTTTTCAACAAATTCCTTATTATTACTTGCTTTAAGACAATTTTTTCCATCAAAAAACCTACCTTCATAAACGGGTAAATCTCGTATTATTATTGGTAATCCACAACTAATTGCTTCAAAGATCGCAATACCTTCTCCTTCGTAATATGAGGGAAAGCAGAATATATCCCCGCTTGAGTAAGCTGCGATGATATCTTCAACGTAACCAGGCATGATTAAATTATTAGAATTAATATTATAATTGGGCTGAATCAAAGGAAAAGCTCTTTTTCCAACCCATATAAAGGGATATTTATTTAATACTTTTGAAATTTCTATAAAATCAAAAAAACCTTTTCTTTTAGTAGGCATTCCAACAGCTAAAATTGTTGGTTTGTTCAAGCTATACTTTTTCCTAAATTGTAATCTTTTCTCATGGCAATAGCAAAAAATTTGAGTATCAACACCATTTGAGATTACTTTTATTGGTTTGTTAATTTTTAATATATTCTTTACGATCTTTTTCGAATTCTTAGTTGGGCAGATTAGTACATCACCATGACTGTAATATCTTCTTAAATAGAGTTTGAACATTTGGGATATCTTCTTTGAAAATAGAAAAAATTCATCAAGATCATAATGAGTTAGATGAGCAGATATCACTACAGGTTTATTTAATCTAATTCCTTTCTTTAATAGCCATGAAGTATAAGGAAAGCATCCATGACAATGAATCATGTCGTAATCCTTACCATGTTCATTGAATATTACCTCTACATATTCCTCCATCACCTTTGCTTGGCTCATAGTAGCTACTAAGGCTCCATTTACTCCTATAACGCTCTTAAATTGGTAGAAATCAGAAAGAAAATTTACTTTTAGCATTTTTGGAGCAAAAATTAACGAAAGTATAAGTATTTATAGTAATAATAAATTTATCTTTGATTTAACATCTATTAATTATAAATATCATTTGAGTTATTATTTAACTAACAATCATGTGTGCTATTAAATTAGTAGGTTTTGATTTGGATGATTGTCTTTTTGATTCAACAGGACTTTCTGAAAAGGCTAGATTAAAAGGAATAGATGCAATGATAAATTTGGGGTTAGATATAGATCGCGAGAAAGCAATCCTTTTAATAAAAGAAATTGTAGAAGAATATGGTTCAAATTCATCTAGACATTATGATTATTTCATTAGACGATTAAGTGAAATAGAAAAACTTTCAATTTCTTTTATTGAACAATACAAATATATCGCAGCAGCTGTCATGGCTTACCATGCTCAAAAAATAAAGTATATTAAATTATATGATGATGTAATGCCCTGTTTAAAAAAATTAAAAAATCTATCTATAAAAACTGCTATTATTACCGATGGCATCCCAATAAAACAATATGAAAAGATCTTGAGATTAAATATTGATGATATGATTGATTTAGTTGTAATTTCAGATGAAATTGGAATAAGAAAACCAAATCCGAAGCTATTTTCTTTTTTTCTAAAAAAAGTTGGAGTTAATGGAAAGGAAACGATATATATTGGCGATAATATTTACAATGATATCGTTCCAGCTAAGTTAAATCACATTCATAGCATTTATATACATCGAGGTGGTAAATATGATACATATAAAACTGGTCAGAAAATATCAGATGAATTTAAACCTGATTATGAAATAACAAACTTGAATCAAATACTTTCAATTATTGAAGAAATTAATAAATACAATTCTTTATAATAATTGATATGATTAATGTTGCTTGTATTCAACCACAGGTTCTTCAAAATAGAGAAAAATGTTATTTTGAAGTGGAAACATTATTAAAAAAATTGATTGAAAACAATAAAAAACTTGATATTATTTGTTTACCAGAGCGCTGGGTCCCTTTTAAATTAAATATTTCTAATAATTTTCAAGCGGAAAGAGGTTCAGACTATCTATTTATTAAGAAACTTGCATATGAATATAGTATTAATATCATTTCTGGAGCAATTTGGGAAAAACGAAAGAAAAATTTTAAGCCCACGATCACAAGTTATTATTTTAATAATCGTGGAGAAGAAATTGGTCGTCAAGATAAGATTCATCTTTATTCTTATGAAAAACAGCAATTTGAATCTAGTCAAGAATTAAAAATTTTTAAACTCAACACCTATAGTTTTGCAATTTTAATATGTTTTGATATGACTTTTTTTGAAACCCCAAGATTAGCTGCTGAATCTGGTGCAGATATTCTATTTTCTCCAACGCAAATAGGAGAAGAAGGCATGGAGAATTGGGAGATATATTTAAGAGCACGTGCACTTGAAAACAGAATACCCGTGGTGGGGTGCAATACTTTTGGATCTTTCTTTAAAAGAAAGTTTCCTGGAAATAGTAAGATTATTTCATTCATTCAGGGCCACATATCACCTTCAAAATTAAAAATCTCAGAAGCTCCTTTTAATTCAAATGGTTATATTTATGATAATATTGATTTAAACTTTCCAAGAAAGATTAGGAGATTAAGATTTAAGGAAATTAAAGAAAAAGATAAGATCAATGTAAAGAGTATTTAATAATCTAAAGAATTCTTCAATTTTAATTACTTAAATCTTTATTTTTACTTTTTATGACCCCTCTCTCTGGGGGGGTTTAAATATAAATTATTAGAATATAAAGCAAAAACTAAAATAAAAAAAAAAATGATTGGAAAATCAAGAGCACTGAACTTTTGTATTGGACCAAAAGCTATTTTTGATCCTAATTACGTTCCTCCTGAAATTTTACATAGGAAGAAAGAGGAAGTCAACTTGTATTCAATTCTGAATGATTCAGTTTCAGATGAGTTTAGTTTAAACGTATTATATCAAGGCATCCAAGGAATTGGTAAGAAGGTAATTATTAATAAAGTTGTACAAGATCTAATTAAAAAGGAAGAAAATTTTATAGATTTTATAAAAATTCCAATAGATTGTAAAGAAAAAAGCATTAATGAAATTATTTTCTCCATAATAACTGATATAAGTAGTTTTTCTAATTTCAAAGTTGATTATCTTCAATTTCTCAATTGTAATTTGTCCGAATTATGGAATATTTTCAAACTAATCTGTAACAAAACTAGAAATAATTTGATTCTTGTTTTCAACAATGTTGAGCATTTAAAACCAGAATATTATAAGAAATTCTTACATTATGGAAAAGAATCAAAAATAAGCTCAATTTCAACGGTAAATAAAGTAATGAAACCTAAAACTTTAGATTTAATCAATGAATTTGATCTTAAAACAAAATTAAGCTATTACAATTACCATGAACTTTTCGATATTATTGAACAACGAGTTGCTTTAACCTTCATCAATGGAATTGATAAAGAATTAATTGAATTTATAACCGACTTGATTTTTGAACATTATGTTCCTGTACCGGGTAAAGGAGTTGAAATTTTAAGAGAATTATATCCGATATTATCTCATCATAATGTTATAAATAATCTGGAGATTATTGAATTACTTCAAAATCAATTTGATTCAATTCACCTATCAGATGAGTTTGCAATGTTAACTTATATCTCTGAAGAAGATATATTAACTCTAATCTTTCTTGATAACTTAGCGAATTTTTTTTTGAAAAGGTCTAATTATTATATAACGATAGAAGAATTAAAGGAATTATACTATATATCTTGTGAATCATTAGAATATAATAAAAGAATGGATGAATTTTATGAATTAATTAAAGCATTACATTGTATCGGAGTTTTGAATTTCTCAAAAAGAAACAATCAACCCTTATTAAAACCTAGTCAAAAAAATTTATTAAGTTATAAATTTTATTTTATGGCAATAAATCCAAAACAACTTAAAGCTATTGTAGATGCAATATTTAACAAATTTTAATGGAATTGCGGATAATTCCAATTTGGATAATTTTAATTATAACTAATTTTAAGTAAAAAGCAAAATCTTTTCTATTTGAATGAAGAGTATATATATAGATATTTTTATTCTTTATTCTAAATAACTAATGAAATGGAGTTAATGTTTTGACTTATATCAAAAAAATTTCCATGACTGGATTTAAGTCATTTGGAGATAGAACAGTTACTATTCGCCTTTCAAGTGGATTTACTTGCATAGTGGGACCTAATGGTGCTGGAAAATCAAATATAATTGATGCTTTATGTTTTGCTTTAGGAAGATTAAGTAAAAAAACAATGAGAGCAAAAAGTCTTGAAGATCTTATTTTTGCAGGTTCTAGAGGCAAAAATCCATCACAAAGAGCAACAGTAACTATGTTTTTTGATAATTCAGAGAAGATCTTTCCTGGAGGAGGGGATGAATTTCAAATAACTCGGACTATAAAACGGGGTGGTGGGGGAGGATACAAAATGAACGGGAAAAGAGTTACACGACAACAAATTCTTAACGCTCTCGCGACTGCAAACGTAGATCCAGACGGATCTAATCAGTTTGTTTTACAAGGTAAAATAGTAGAATTAACTCACATGAATACTGAAGAACGTAGAATTTTTATTGAGGAATTGATTGGATTACAGAAATACGATGAAATGAAGGATTCTACTTTAAAAGAGTTAGAGAAAGCAGAGAGAGATCTGGGGCAATTTGAAGCAATTTTTAAAGAAGTATCTTCACAACTCAAAAAAGTTGAAAAAGAGAAAAGCGACGCTTTAGCGTGGAAAGAATTAGATGAAAAAATTAAATTTTACAATGCACAATTAATTGCGTTAAGAATTTCAAAATTGAGAGAGAAAGAAGAGGAATTAGAAAAAAAAGTTGAAGAATCAAATAAACTTATTGAGGAATTACAAGAAAAAGTAGCAAGACAAGAAGAAGTTTTAAAGCAAGAATCTTTAGTAATGGATAATATACAGAAGACAATCACAGAAAAAGAAAAAGATCGAGAGATAATAAATGAAAACATAACTCAATTAAAAACTCAGTTATCCTCTAATCAAACTACATTAGAATTAGCTCATAAATCTATTGAGAAGTTATCTCAAGAAATAAAAAGTTTAGAAAATTTACTAATGAAGCTTGAGGAGGGGCAATCGTTTGATTCTTTAATTGAAAATGAAAATACTCAAATCCTTGAATTAGAAAATCAAATTGAAGATGCTAAAAAAGATATTGAGTTAAAACAACAAATCCAAACAGACCTGGATTTAAAAATAAGCGAAATTGAAGATGTGAAATCATCTCACAAAACTGATATTTCAAATTTGAAACAAAACATCTCTTCCAATAAGGCCCAAATTAAAATTTTTAAAGAAAATATCAAAAAGAATGAAGAAAAGAAACAAAAATTGGAAGTTGATCTAAATAAATTAAAGGGAGAAGCAGAAAGTATCGATGAGGCAATAAATCTAGTAAAAAAAGAAGAGGTAGATTTAAGGAAAAAGATTGATGAATTGAAAGGAAGTATCACAAAAGAAAATCAAAAACAAAAAGAATTAGAAACGAAGATTAAGGAATTACAAGAACAAAAATATCAACTGAATTCAAAATCTGCAGAATTACAATCTAGTTTATCTTCGATAAATACTGAAATTAAAATGAATAATGATAGAATCAAAAAATTAAATGACAGAAAGTTATCCATTGAAAATAAAATTAAAGAATTAAGTAAAGGGAAAGAAACCGAATCAATTTTAAAAGAATTAATGAACAAAAGAGATGAAATTATTAAACATTTGAACAATTTTAAGGATAAAGCAAAACTTGAAGATTCTAAATACAGAAAAAATGAACAAGAATTAGAATTATTAATATTGAAACAAAATTCAATCCAATCTGAAATATTTGATAATAGGGCAAAAATAGTTAATATAAATACTAAACTAAAAATATCTAAAAAAGAATTAACAAACTTAGAGCGTGAAAAACGAGATTTTGATTTAAAAGTAAATAGTTTAAACAAAAATCTTTCTCAAATTGAAAGCGAGAGAGAAAACCTTGACATTCGAAAACAAAATATCACTAAACGTTTAGATGACTTAGCATCTGAAAAAGAAAATTTGCAATCAAAAATTGAAAATTCAGAAAAAGAATATGAAAGAAATACTGAAGATATTACTGGAATTCTCCAGATTTTAAATATGTTGACTCAAAATATTAATATATCCGTCGAATCTATAAAAAGTAATATTCAGCAGTCAAATGCAGAGGCTATTGAAACTTCGGCAGAAGATTTCAAGAAATTTGTATTGGATGTTGTAGATATAATGAAGACTGTTGAAGGAGTCACCGTAGATGAAGAAGAGAAATCAGAAGTGTCTCAAATGCTCAGTTCAATTTTGCAAACATTAACATTATTTACTGAAAATGTTGACTTAACACTAGATCAATTGATTAGTAGAGTAAAAGAATCTGCAGATGTTGAAATTCAACAATCTACGGCTACTTTTGATAGTTTTGTGCAAGATCTAATGGAAATCTTAGAAAATGTATATCTCTCCTTAAGGAAACTAACAATGTCTAAGAGTCAAGAATTATATAGACAATTGGAAGAGATTTCAGAAAATATCAACTCTCAAAATGAAGATTTAAATGAAGTTGATATGAAATTAATTGAATTTAATACCCAAAAGAAAAATGATTCAGATAATTTAGCACTTTTTAATCAAAGACTTGAAGAAATTAATAAAAGAATAGCAGAAATAAATCAACTAAATTCACAATCTGATGAAGAAATTCGAAAAAGGACTACTTTGATTGATGAAAAGCAAAAAGAAGATTACAAAGCCGAGATAGAAAATTTAAAAAGCCTTAAAAATGAATACTGGGATAAATCCGCAACAATTCAATTACAAATTGATGAAAAGCAGAAAGAATTAGAAGAGGTACAAACAAAATTACAAGATCTTCGAGGGATTCAGAATTTATTTGAGGATATTCTAGAAATTGAAAATAATGTCAAAGAATTGAATAAAAACATAGAGGAAAAGAAAGGAATAATAAACATAAATGAGGAAAATATTAAAAATTTAAACTTGGAGCAATCTAATCTGGATAAAAATATTGAAAAATTCATAACTGAAAAAGAGAATTACTGGGAGAACATTGAGAAAATAAGAAAGGAAAATGAAGTTTATAACAAGAAATTAGAGGAAAAAATGGATCAATTGAGAGCTCTAGAAAACATTATGATGATTATAAATTCTATCGAAGAATTAACTAAAGAAAATATCGAAGCCAATAAAAATGTTGATGTATGTAAAAAAGATATTGAGCAATTTAATTCTCAAGTAGATGATATTCAAAATAAAGTAGATGAAGTGCAAAAAGAAATTGATCATATTCGCGAAGAGAAAAACAAGGAGCTTGAGGCCCAAAAAAAGACTCAAAATAAATTAAATAAATTTAATAAGGATCTACAAAAATCTCAGAAAAAACTAAATGAATTAAACAAAAATAAAGAGCGCGAACAAAAAATAATATCGCTAAATGATGATATAAAAAACACTGAAAAACAAATTAAATCTTTGCTGGAAGATATTGAAAAAGTAAAAGATAATTTAACTAGTGAAAACGAAAAGAAACGTTTAAAGCAAGAAGAAATTGATGATTTCATTAAACAAAAAGACGAATCTTGGAAAAAACAAAAATCCTATCAAAAAATCGTAAATGACTTAAGATCTGATCTTTCAATGGAAAATTCAAAACTAAATAATTATGAATCCCAAAAAATCATGACAACAGATCAAATTGAAACACTTTACCATAGATCAAAGGATTATGGTCCCTTACCGCAGGTAACCGCTGACTTATCGGAAGCTGGTCTACAAACAGATATAAATGAAGCTAATAATAAAAAGAAAGCTCTTGAACCTGTTAACTTAAAAGCAATTGAACAATATGATACAGTTAAGGAAAGATTCGATGAGATCGATATGCGTAGGCAAACAATTCAAAGAGAAAGAAAGGCAATCTTAGATGCCATTGAAAAAATTGAACTAGAAAAAACTAGAACTTTTATGAAAGCGTATCATGAAATAAACAGAGAATTTAGTAGAATTTTTCAGAAATTAAGTCCTGGAGGTTCAGCAAAAATGATATTAGATAGACCTGATAAACCATTTGAAGGTGG
>JBHLPZ010000054.1:0-16288 GCA_048885325.1 Candidatus Odinarchaeota archaeon | reverse complement strand
AATGTTCTCTCTAACAACTTGAGTACCAATACTATTGATTATTTTATCTGCGGCTTCTGGGCAATCTAATTCGGCTAAAATAGAGATGGAATTTTTAAAAAGTTGATAAACAGGGTGTTGAGGGTTATTTAGATTAACTTTTAAAGAACTAAGTGTGATTTGAATAATTTGGTTAATAATTCTTAAAATTTCTTCTTGATTTTTACTTTCATATAATTTTTTGACAACATTAAATAGCACATTTACTTTTAATGCTTCATCTTGAATGAGATAAGCTAATTTTAAAGCTAATTGATAATCTTTTTTGAGAACATTTCCTACAACTTTAGCTATAAGTTCTTCTTTTTTTAAAGGATTTTTAATTAAACTTATTATTTTTATTATGTGATCATGATTTAAATCCACGAAATCTAGTGCTAATTTGTTAATGATTTCAAGTTTCTTAACCTCATCGTTAAGGTTGGTTATAACTTGTAGGCAAGCATCTAAATCAACTGTTGCAAACGCTCTAATTAAATCATAATAAAATTGAACCCTTTCTGTTTCGTTAGATAACTCTAATGATGTTTCTAAAGCTTTATAGAACTCCTTTATTGACAAATATTGTTTGGCTAAAATTTTGATTTTTGAATCAATATTTTCAAGGGAGATTCCTGGTTTTGGAGGCACTAAAGCGGAAATTGCTTCATTTGATTGTGCTTGATTTCGAATATAGGACTCATAATCAGCCCTCATCGACTTAATTTCATTTTCTAATTTCTTTAGATCATTTTTTTTCGTATTAACGAAAAACGTTTTTGGTTTAAACTTTTCTCCTGAATCGGTAGTCAAAACTTGAATACTTCCTAGAATTTTTTTAATATTACTTGATGATATCACATCTCGAACTTTTTGAACTTTTACCGTATATTGAATAAGTTTCATCCAAAAGGCATTAATAGTTAACTTACCATAACCATCTGCTGTAGGTATTAGTTTCAAATCGATTTTTCTTGTCTCTCCTGGTTCAAATTTTATTTCACTTTTGAAATCTTTTGGTTCATAAGTTATATCCAAACTCTCTCCTTCAAAACTGAATTTTAATGTTTCAATCTTGTTTGAGGCGTTCATTACTTGAAGTAATACATGATTATCACCATTAGGGATTAAAAGGTTCTGAGGAAATTTAGTTACTGTAAGATTAATGACTTTATTAGTAGTTAAGGAGGACATTTTATCATTTGTGTCTTTTATTCATTTATATTTCAAAATTAAATATATAAGATAATTATTTTGTTCTGAAAAACTGCTAAAATACCTTTATAACATCAACATAAAATTAATTAATTTTAAACTTTTACTTTACAGAATCTCTATAGAATCATTCTCCTTTACGTCGATTTCTATTGACATACTCCATTAAATCTTCAATCAACATTTCTTTTGAATAATCTGGCCAATAATCATCCCTGAATTTAAATTCTGCATATGAAGCATCCCAGAGAAGAAATCCTGAAATTCTTGCCCCATCTTCCATACCCGTTCTTATAATATAATCTAGTTCAGGAAAATCCTTGGTATGTAAATAATTTTTAACTAATTCACGATTTACCTTTTCTGGTTTAATTCCTTCTTTTATCACTCTTTTAATAGCGTCTACAATTTCTTCTTGGCCATCATACATAATACAGACATTTAAGAATGCGTGATTAAAATTTTGAGTAAAATCTGTTAACTCTTTAAGTTTTTTTCTAACATCTGCTGGGAGTAAGTACAATCTTCCTATAAAATTAATCTTAATTTTTTCATCCCTTATTATTGATTCATTCTTTACAGAATCAACAGCAGCAAAAATTATTTTATAGATGTATTTCAATTCATCGGCGCTTCTCTTTTTGGCATTTTCAAGTGATAAAGCGTAAACAGTTACGTATCTTATACCAGCTTCATAAAAATCGAATAATCGATCTCTTAAGTTTCTATATCCTTCTAAATGACCTAAATTAGGATCAAGATTGCCTTTTTTCGCCCAACGTCTATTTCCATCAAGAATCAAGCCGATATGGTTGGGCAATTTCTCTTTTTGGATATTTTTGAGCTCTTCCAAAATTTTAACCTAATTTAAGATATTACTACTAATAATCTTATTGAAGATATATTAAATAATAAGATCTTATAAATTTAAAAATAATTGAAGAAAAATAGTTATTTCATTCTATAGTGTAGGATCTAAGTAGAATAAAATATGAAAAAAACAGCTGGATCATCTTTAAAAATGAAAAATTATAATAAATTCTTCATAATTATTTCAGAACTTCTATGTTTTTCCCATAAAGAAAGAAACTTTTTTAGGTTTTCATCGTTCTGAAAGATTTTATCCCTAGCAACTCGTTTAGCTTTGAGGACTTTCAAAAAATTGCGGTCTAAAATTCTTTCATATTCTAATCCTAATTTGTTTAATTTATCTCTCTTCTCACATTTAATTATTGCTTCAATTGCGAATTTACCAGACATCATAGCGTAAGGGATCCCTTTTCCGCTAATTGGATCAACAATACCACCTGCATCCCCAATAGCTAATACATTATCCTCGTATAGTTTTGTTCTTATTCCAACAGGGATAAGATGTGGTTTAAATATTTCTAATTTTGAATGTTCAAGAGCATTCTTTACAAAGTCAAGATTTTCAAATTTCTTAAATTCTTCTCTTGAGTTTTTTACTAAATTAATTTGGTTTCCCCAACCAACTGTTATGGTTTCCATTTTTGGAAACAACCATGCATAACCTACAGGAATTAGACCTTTTATTCCAAAAAATAAATGAACCGTATCCTTACCCAATTCTTTATTGATTTTAGAGTTGGTTGTTTTCATTTCTTTGGTAATGGTCAAAATAACATCTTCCTGTTTAAAATAAGGCCATCCCAATATTTTTAATGTTGGGGAAGTAACCCCATCAGCAGCAATAACATACTTCGACCAATACTTTCCTAAATTTGTTGTAATACAGTACATATCCCCTTGCTTTTCAATGTTGGTTAACATTTCTCGATCTTTTAAGATAGCGCCAGCATCTACTGCCATATCTGTTAAAAACTTATCAAATATGCCACGCCAAATGACTGCACCTTTTCCTTTTTTTGAGTAAGCCTCTCCGTCAGTGTGGTGTAACTCTAAGGATTCAATAATACGTTCTATTTTATCTTCAGGGTAATCTATCTCTTCTACAAGCTCCCATGCTAGGGCTCCACCACATGCTTTATATCGCCCATTTTCTCCAATATGTTCTTTCTCTATTATACATGTTGAATATCCATTTTCCTTCGCAACTTTAGCGGCAATCGAACCACCTGGACCAGCGCCTATTACCAAAATATCAAAATGATTAGAAATTGTATTCATAATCTAACCCTACAAATAGTTTTTTAATTTATCAATTCGTAATCAACTATAATATTACTAATTTTAATAAAGAATTGGTTAAAAAATTCATGTAAAGTATTCTATTTTTAACGGTGATCTATATTTTATATATTCTATATTTTTTTCATTTAAATATTGAAGGAAATAATATTTCTAAGATTATGAATTGTTCATAATATTAACCATATCGAAACTTAGGTTTAAGAGACATAAAGTTTAAAATATTCCTTTCGTATTCTTTTTTAATCAAATAACTGTTTTATTAAAGAATTTTTTAAGAAAAAAACTTTAATTTCGTAGAAATAAAATAAAAAAAGAAATAAAAAACAAGAACTATCTCTAAATTGAGAAAATTTAATTGAAAAATAAAGGTATTAACATTCATATCGTTAATCTAAAATATGGTTATACGATAAAATTTTTTAAATAGATAAGTTTTTGAATATATAAATATTACCTTGGATTATTATCATGATTTCAAACGATTATCTTTTTACTGATATTGGCATAGATTCATGTGCGTTTTACGCACCTAGGTCATATCTCGATCTACATGAACTTGCAATAAAAAGGAAAGTAGATCCAGCAAAGTATTCAAAAGGATTATTATGTAGAGAAATGAGGGTCGCTGAGATCGATGAAGACGTTATTTCTCTTGGATTAAAAGCAGGATATAATGCTTTACAAAGGGGAGGCATACCCCCTAAGAGTATAGATGCTTTATTTGTAGGAACTGAAACTGAAGTGTATGCAGCTAAGAGCATCTCTAATATTTTTGCCGAAATGTTAGAGATATCACCCAATTCATTAACACAGGATGTTTATAATGCTTGCGCTGGCGGTACACTAACAATTCTTAATGCAATCGCTTTAATTGAAAAAGAGATCATAAACAAGGCTCTCATTATTAGCACGGACATTTCTTCATATCATCTTGGTTCTTCAGGCGAACCAACTCAAGGATCAGGCGCTATTGGACTTGTTATTTCGAAAAAACCTCGAATAGCTAAATTTAGTAAGAGTTTCGGAAAAGTTTCAGGAAATGTTAATGATTTTTTCAGACCTCCTAATGATAAAAATGCCAGAGCTTTTGGTCAATATTCGCAAGATACATATTTGAAATTCCAGCTTGGTGCTTATGATGATTTAATCAGAAGTATTGGTGATTTCCAAGCGGATTTTTATACATTTCACGCTCCCTATTCTAAATTACCTTTAAAATGCATGCAAGAAATAATAATAAAGCGTTGGATGAAACATATAAATGAACTACCTAAATTTGAAAAAAACCAGATTAAAACTTCTCTACTTAAGAAACTTAATCATTTTTTACACGATGTAGCCGTATTACCAGAATATATTTATTTAAAACTAAAAGAGAGAGGATATTCTTCTTCGATTTTAGAGAAGTTCTCATATTGGGTGAATACCAATGTGAAAGAAAGAGTACTTCCTCAACTAAACGTACCAATGCACTTTGGTAATATGTACAATGCCAGTTTATGGGCTCAGATTATCTATCTGCTTGAAAATTATGCTCGTGCTAATGATACGATATACTTTGGTTCTTATGGTTCAGGAGCTACCTGTATTTCCGGTCTTCTAAAAGTTCAAAATAAGTTTAATGAAATTACTCAAAAAAGCCCCCATATTAATGATTTTATAAACATAAAGACTAGAGTGAGCGTCCAAGAATATGAATCAATAAAAAATGGTAGTGCTAAATCAGAGATATTATTGGGAAAAATAGTTGAGCATGAGCAAAATAATAATAGAGGTTTTACGCTTCATTTCTGTGATGAGGGGTGCCTTATCCCAAATATAGATGGTTTAGATCACTGCCCTAAAGGACATTCGGGTTTTCATAAAAGATTTTTCCCTCTCTTTGCGAAATTAGATAGTGATCCTATTGCTCGTTCAAATGATGATCTAAAATATTTGAATGAAGGCCTGGTAAGAGTATCTAATAATGCAAGGAAAGGTGATTCTTTAGAATATGAAATAAGGAGATTTGAGAATAAAAACGAGCAAAATATTAACGCAAAAGGATTGTTAAATTGGATTCCTTTATATATAACTATACCTGAAGACCATTTAATAAAAAGAGGTAAACAAATCCCCGAAATATCCATTCCTCTTGAGTGAATCTAATTAATATATTTTCTTTAAAAATTTAATCTCAGGAGCAATAGCTTTTTTAATAATAGTTTATTTCTAACTTTCTTAGTTCTTTTAAATTGTGTACTAATCTTAGACGTAATCATTTAAAAATTTATCAACTTCATTATTAGAGTTATTTATAAATTGCTGAATATCTTCTTTTGTAGCATTATCGAGATGAATTCCTACAATTACAACGATAGTTTTTCTAATTACCTTTGAAACTTTTTCTGCTATTGGTTTAGCGATTTCACCATCTTTATGACCATAAACGCTAAGCAAGCTTGCACTCGAAGTTTGTTTATAAGGAATTGCCAGTGCCACAGCTCCGATATGAGGTTTATTTCCTCCCGTCAGCATGAGAACTAAACCATCTCCCATTTCAAAAGAGTTTAAATCGACTTTCCATTTATTCATCTCCCCACCTCTTTATATTACTTTCAATTCCAATTTGATCGAGAATCCTACCTACGGTATAATTGATAAGTTCATCAACGGATTTTGGTTTTATGTAATAGGAAGGAACCGGTGGTGCGATAATAACACCAATCTTTGCCAATTTAAGCATATTTTCTAAATGTATTGGACTTAATGGACTCTCTCTTACAATTAGAATAAGTTTTCGCTTCTCTTTTATAGTCACGTCTGCTGCTCTTGTAATTAAGTTGTTAGCATAACCATGAGCAATAGCTGCTAATGTTTTCATAGTACAAGGAACAATAATCATAGCATCCAGTTTATGAGAACCACTTGCAGGAGGTGCTTTTAAATCATTAACGCCATAAGCTTTAGAAGCCAGATCGCGTATCTCTGAAACGTTTAGGTCTGTTTCAGTATTTAACACTAATTCTGCAGCTTTTGATATAATTAATTCTGTTGAAAAATTCTTTTCTTTTAGAATTTTTAATAATTTAATAGCAATTAAAACCCCTGTAGCACCAGTAATTGCAACAAGAATCATAATAAATCACTAAAATACAATCTTATTATTGCATTCACTTTTTCTTAATAATAATAGGTATTTGAGAATAATAATTATTTTATGGAAATTTTTCAAATTTTATTTTCACTACAATTTCTTATAGAAAGAAAATAAATTCGTATTAAAAAACTCTATAACTATTAAGTATAATAAATTATTTTAATTAGCAAAAAAGTTGGTTATAATAAAATGAGTAAATTCCATTCCGATATCTCTGGTTTTTATAAACTATCCTTAGGAGAACGACAAAAAGTTCTTTCTGAGCTTGTTAATCTTGATGATGAAGAGGTTAAATTACTTAAAAATTTTGGATATTTCAAAAAGACACAAATGGATACTTTAATTGAAAATGTTGTTGGATCTTATCAATTACCAGTTGGGATTGCGTGTAACTTTAAAATTAATAACAAAGATTATTTGATTCCAATGGTAATAGAGGAACCTTCTGTTGTTGCCGCAGCTTCAAATGCGGCAAGAATTGCTCGAAAACATGGAGGTTTTTTTTCAGAAAAAGTAGATTCAATTATGATATCTCAAATTCAAATAACCAATCTTACTAGTGTTGAACAAGCTAAAAAAATTTTGTTAGAGAATAAAAAGAATATATTAAAGATTGCTAATGACCAAGATCCAATCTTAGTAAAACTTGGTGGAGGCGCATATGATTTTGAGCTTAGAGATATTAATACGAGAAAAGGTGTTATGTTAATAATTCATTTATTAGTTAATGTTTTAGATGCTATGGGAGCTAATGTTGTCAATACTATGGCTGAGGCTATTACACCTTATATCGAGGAATTATGCGGGGGCAAAGTTTATCTACGAATCGTATCAAATTTAGCTATCCATAGGCTGGCAAAATGCAAAGCTAAATTTGATAAAGCCTTATTAGGTGGAGAAGAAGTTGTAAAAGGAATAGTAAATGCATATGAATTTGCCCTGGTTGATCCATATCGTGCCACAACTCATAATAAAGGAATAATGAATGGAATAATTGGTTTAACCTTAGCAACTGGGAATGATACACGTGCTATAGAATCTGGAGCTCATGCTTTTGCATCATTAAAAGGGCACTATTCTCCTTTGACTAATTTTGATGTTGATACAGAGGGAAATTTAATAGGTGAAATTAAAGTTCCACTTGCTTTAGGAATAATTGGTGGAATGACAAAAATACATCCGATGGCTCGATTAAATCTAAAAATTTTAGGTGTAAAATCTGCTGCGGAATTATCTCAAGTTGCAGCTGCAGTAGGATTAGCTCAAAATGTAGCAGCATTAAGAGCTTTAGCGGCGGAAGGCATTCAGAAAGGTCATATGGCACTTCATTCTCGTAATATTGCAAAGTTAGCTGGAGTGCCTGAGGATCTTATTGATCAAGTAGCAAAAAAATTAGTAGAAGATAATAAAATTAGGATTGATTATGCTAAACAAATATTACAAAAAATTATTGATAACAAAAACCTTTAGTTTTATAAAAAGTGGTTCATAAACTTCTTTAGTTAATATCATCATAAAAATTGATTTGAGTTGATAAATTTGGGATTTAGAGAATATTTAACCAAAATTGATGAAAGCGGACTTCTTAAAAAGGTGGATGTTGAGGTTTCAACGAAATTAGAGATTTCAGGTATTTTAAAAGAGGTAGAGCCAACGCCCGTATTGTTCAATAATGTCAATGAATCTGAATTCCGAGTAGTTGGCAATATGTTTTGTACTAAGAATGCAATTGCTTCATATTTCGGTGCAACTCCGGCAGATCTGATACTTATGCTTTCTAAAGCGATTAAAGAAAGCGAAAAACCTGAGGTTATATCAAACGCTCCCTGCCAAGAAGTAATTGAATCAAACGTAGATTTAGATAAACTTCCTATATTATTCCATTGTGAAAAGGATGGGGGGAATTATATAAGCTCAGCTGTGGTTGTCACTAAGGATCCTGATTATGGGCAAAATTTGGATTTTCATAGAGCTATGCAGATTTCTAAAGAAAAATTGGTAACTAGAATAGTAAAAGGGCGACACTTTTACAAATTTTTAGAAAAGAATGATGAATTGGACGTAGCTTTTTGTATTGGGAATACTCCAAATATTCTTATTGCCGGAGCTACCTCTGTTGATATTGGGGTAGATGAATTAACAATTGCTAATGCATTAGAACCAATTAAACTTGTTAAGGCACATTCTGTTGACTTATTAATTCCTGCAGAAGCTGAGTTTGTTTTAGAGGGACGAGTATTTTCGGAAGAAAGACATGCTGAGGGACCCTTTGTTGATTTAACCGAAACATATGATGTAGTAAGAGAAGAACCAGTTTTGGAAGTTAAGAAAATCACACATAGAAAAAATGCAATTTGGCAAGCATTATTACCAGGTGCCCTTGAGCATAAGATTTTGATGGGAATGCCCCGTGAGCCAACTATCTTTAATAAAGTAAATGAAGCAGGCGTAAAATGTCTAGATGTAAACATTAATCCGGGAGGATGCTCATGGCTTCATGCTATTGTGAAAATTGACAAATCCTCAGAAGATGATGGTAAAAAAGCAATCTATGGCGCTTTTGCTGGTCATAGCAGCTGTAAACATGTATTTATTGTCGATAATGATATTGATATTTATGATCCATTATCTGTGGAATGGGCAATGGCAACTCGTTTTCAAGGAGATACAAGAATGTTAATTAAAGATAAAGAACCAGGGAGTAGTTTAGATCCCAGTGCTGAGCCAGGAACAAAAATGACTACAAAAATTGGCTTTGATTTCACAAAACCACTTGTTGCTAAAGGTAAGAGTTTTGACTTGGCCGAATTTCCTAAAGTTGACATAAAAAAATATTTTTAGTTTATGGAGGTAATTAAAATGAAATTAACTCCTGAAGAACAAGATATGTTGGATGGCAAATATGGAAAAGCCACCCAAAAATCAATGGAAATCTTAACCACGCTTGGTGAAATATTTGAAGCTGAAGATATGATTGATGTCGTAGGTGTTCAAATTGCAGGTGTATCTTATGACAATCTTGGAGAAGCAGGATTGGAATTCTTGAGCGAAATGGCAGAAGATGGAAAAATTAGAGTCTTAACAACCTTAAATCCAGCAGGAATGGATCGTGAAAATTGGCAAGCATTGGGTATTGATGAAGAATTTGCTAAGAATCAAAATCGCGCTCTCGATGCTTTTGCTAAAATGGGGATAATTACCACTTGCTCTTGTACACCTTACTTAATTGGAAATACACCTCACTATGGTCAACATCTTGCATGGGCTGAAAGTAGTGCGGTATGTTATGCTAATTCAGTCATTGGCGCTCGAACTAATCGTGAAGGTGGTCCAAGTGCTCTAGCATCAGCCTTAACTGGAAAAACGCCTAGGTATGGCTATCATGTAGATAAAAATCGTCAAGGGGAGATATTTATTAAAGTTAATGCTCCAGTTAAAGGTACTAACGAATTTGGAGTTTTAGGAAAAATAATAGGTGATAAATTAGTTGAATTAGGGAAAAAAATACCTTACATAACAGGTATCTCTTCTGCTTCTATTGAAGAGCTCAAGTCATTTTGTGCTTCCGTTGCTACGTATGGTGGAGCTGCATTATTTCATATCGAAAGAATAACTCCGGAATTCAATAAATACCCAAAACCAAGCGATATCATTTTCGAGATTAATCAAAATGATTTAAATAAAGCACAAAGTGAGCTTATAGATAATGATCTTGAAATTGATTTTGTAAGTATTGGCTGTCCTCACGCTTCAATATATGAAATTGCTACAATTGCAAAACTATTAAAAGGAAAGAAAGTAAAGAAAGAATTTTGGATAACTACTGCTCGTCCAACTAAGAGAATAGCAGATGAAGCAGGCTACTCTAAAATAATCGAAAATGCGGGAGCAAAATTTGCGGCAGATACTTGCTGTGTTGTAGCCCCAATTAAAGGACGTTTCAAAGGTATAATGGTTGACTCCGCAAAAGCATGTTATTATGGTCGTGCTAAGAATAAATTTAAAGTAAAAATAGGAACGATTGAAGATTGTATTGAGGAGGCAATAAAATGAAATTAAAAGGAAGAAAAATATATAGGGGGACAATCTCAGGAAAAACAATAATCACAAAAGACGCAATTTCGTTTTATGGTGGCATTGATCCTGATACTGGAATAGTTATGGAGGTTGGACATGAATTAGAAGGTCAATCTGTATCTGGTAAAATTCTAGTATTTCCGACTGGAAAAGGTTCTACTGTGGGATCTTATACTATGTATCGAATGAAGAAGAATAATACGGCTCCATTGGCTATAATTAATGAAAAGATTGATACGATAATCGCAGTGGGATGTATTATAAGTGAAATTCCATGCGTAGATATGATCGACATCAACTTACTTAAAAACGAACAGGAAATTGTTGTTAATGGTTCTGAAGGAACTGTCGAAATTTTAGATTAATTTAAGAAAAAATAATTTATACTTTTTCATAATAATTATTCATGATAGATAACTTAGTTATGTAGATAAGGTGAAATTTATGGGAACTGGAATAGGATATGGAAAGACCATTCTTTTTGGCGAATTTTTCATCCCAATTCGGGAATAAACGCTATCATTTTGTAGTTTATGGTCTTCCAGCAATTGCATCTGCTATAGGCTCTAAAACAATCGCTATAGTTAAAACTGTAGATGGTGAAGGATGGACAGTAGATGACCAACGAATAGCGACACCTGGTTATAAGGATCAAAAGTTTAATGAAGCACAGCAAGCTATTATTAACGTTTTAGAACACTTAAGTATTGATACTAAAAATAATAAACTTGAGATTACTTTTACAGGGGATTTAGTAGCAGCAAGTGGAGTGGGAGCTTCTGCAGCTCAATGTACTTCTCTTGCTCGTGCGCTTAGTGAGGAATTTAATCTTAATTTAAATGATGAAAAAGTAAATGAAGCAGCTTATGCAGGTGAAATGGCATACCATGGAACTCCATCTGGCATTGATAACACCGCGTCTACCTATGGAGGATTAATTTGGTTTGTGAAAAATGTAAGTGGTGGAAATAATACAATTGATCGTCTTAAATCTGCAGAAAAAATGCATTTGATTATAGCTAACACTGGTATAACTTCTTCTACTGCTGAAGTAATTGCAGATGTTCGTAAATTAAGAGAAGAAAATCCACAAAAGTTTAATAATATATTCAATGAATATGAAAGAATCGCAAAAGACGCAAAAAACGCATTAACTAAAGGTGATACGGATACTGTTGGAAAATTAATGAATCAAAATCATAAATTATTACAATTAATATCAGTTTCAGCAGAGATTAATGATAAAATTGTCGATACTGCCTTAAATAATGGAGCAATAGGTGCAAAAATGACTGGGACTGGTCGAGGGGGGCTAGTAATAGCTTTAACCTTAGATGAAGATAATCAAAAAATAGTTTCTTCTGCTATTGAGAAGGAAGGCTTTTCAACATGGAAAACGACTATTGGTTAAATTATTATGTTTTAATGAATTATCATGTTTAATTTTTAAATGGGTATTAGATGTGAAGAAAGATAACACAATTTACTTATTAAAATTAGGAGGTAGCTTAATAACTGACAAAAGTAAACCTCTTTCATTAAGGGAAGATGTTATAAACAGAACTATTGAACAGATTATAGAAAGTAATAAAAGTATTGTTTTAATTCATGGTGGAGGTTCATTTGGCCACCCTATCGCTAAAAAATATCAATTATCTAAAGGATTAAATACATCTATTAAAAATCAAGTATTCGGACTTTCTAAAACCCATGAAATGATGAATCAACTTAATACAATAATAATAAATAAATTTTTAAAGAAGGATTACCCAGTTTTATCTATTTCACCTTCAACTATATTTACTAAACGATCTCAACAATTTGTGCTTAGTTCTATTGATCCAATTGAGAATTCATTGAAATTAGGGATTTTACCAATTCTCTATGGGGACATCATCTTAGAAAAAGATGGTTCCTTTTCAATAATCTCAGGAGATGACATAATTTTAGAATTATGTAAGACATTGAAAAATTTTGAAGTTGCAAAGGTTATTTTTGCCATTGAAAAAGATGGGATTTATGTAAAAGATGGAATTAATATTGAACTTGCTTCAGAAATTAATTTTGATGATTTAAAAAGTATAAAATTAGCTGAATTAGAACATAAAATAGATGTGACAGGAGGAATTGGTAGAAAATTTGAAATTATTAAACAAATTGCTGAATTAAATATTCCTGTTCAAGTTATTAATGGCTTAAAAAAAGATTATATCTTAAAATCTTTAAAAAATCAAAAGATAGTTTCCACAAATATTAGTTTATCTAAGGAAAACGATACCCAAGCAATTCATACCAGAAAATTAGAGCATTTAACAATCCCATTAGATTATAATGTACAATCTACTAAAAATTATTTTGATGAAATTATTTTAATACATCATCCATTACCTGACATAGAATTGCATGATGTTGAGTTAGAAACTAATTTTTTCAACAAAAGTATATCTGCTCCTATTTGTATTGCCGCTATAACTGGTGGCCATCCAATATCTAAAAAAATTAATAAAATATTAGCACAAGCTGCTGAATCAGAGAATATAATAATGAGTGTCGGAAGCCAACGTATAGCATTAGAGAACCAATCAACTGTTGATTCTTTTCAAATAGTTCGAGAATACGCACCAAATATTCCTATTATTGGAAATCTTGGAATTGGACAGATAAGTTCTAATAATTTTCAATTAGAGGAATTCCAAAAATGCATTGAGATGATAAATGCTGATATTATGGCAATTCATTTTAATGCTCTACATGAATTAGTACAAAAAAATGGTAATATTTACTATACATCTTTCTATAATAATTTTAAATTAATAAGGGAAAAGTTTAATATTCCGATAATTGCTAAGGAAGTTGGATCAGGTTTTAACCGTGATCTAGCCCTACAACTTGATCTTTTAGGTTTTGATGGATTTGACGTAGGAGGTATGGGAGGCACAAATTTTACTAGTATAGAATCTATTAGAAATAATAATAATAATGAAAATTATACAAGAAAACTTGCTGATACTTTAAAAAATTGGGGAATACCAACTCCAATTAGTATTTTAAATGTCAGAAGCACATCAAAAAAACCAATTATTGCAACAGGAGGGCTAAGAACGGGTCTTGATATTGCGAAAAGCATCGTCTTAGGAGCGGATATAGGAGGTTTTGCTTATAAATTCCTTAAATCTGCTTGGAAAGATTATAAACAAGAAACAATAACTAATACAATAAATGAAATTCGAACATTAAAACATGAATTACGGTCAGCAATGTGGTTAATAAACATAAATACAATTGAAAACCTTAAGGGTAAAAGAGAAAAAAGTGTCCTCTTAGGAGATTTGTATAAATGGGCTAATCAATAATAGGATAATTCATTTAAACTTTTTCTTTTCTCTTATTTCAATTTTTAACTTTTTAACATACAAATCAAATTCTTCTTCAGTAACCTCTTCACTTTCAGGCGAATGTTTAAAAAATTTGCTTAAATAGCTTACTTCCCTTTCAAATTCACCTGATTCCCAGTCAAAAGCTAAAATGTCCATACCCCCATCAGGTGTAGGTATAAACTTCACGGGTCTTCTGCCAAATATCATAAATAATGGAAGTTTAAATCCAATCACTTATTTCTTCCTCTCAAGAAAAATTTGAATAATTAATTTACCTCTGTTTCATATTTTTGTAAAACAATTTGCTTTCTATTTCTTAAACTATCGAAATCATAATTTTGCTCAAAGAAAAAATCAAACGGGTCTTTTATATCCTCCACTAATGGCTCTGAATAAAACTTTTCGTACATATATTTACCTTTTACTGTCATTTTTATAATATTATGTTTTTTTTCACTCAATAAACCATCATTTATTAGATTTTTAATAACAGAATTAATACCATTTTCTTTAAACATATAAAGACCAATATATGAAAAACTTGTATAAATTTCTTCACTTTTCCTTAAGGAAAGTTGAAATTTCTCGTTAAGCTCATTTAAAGTGAATTCTTTTTCCTTATTATCAATAAACACTGATAAAATCCACTTTATAATGTATTCCTTAAAGTTTTCTTCATAGGACATTTGGAACTTCTCAAATTCAATCTCCTCTTCTTTTGCTTTTACAAATTCAATAATAATCCCGAAAATTTCTTTAAAAATGAATAAACTCACTACTATTGCTATAATTGGATCAAAATAAAAAAGAAATACAATTCCTTGAGTTTTCCCATATTCAGAAAGAAGGGCACCTAAAATTATACCAATAGAGATTAATATATTTACTCTTGAATCTATTGCGCTTGCAACTAATGATGAATTTCTATTCTTTTTTCCTACGAAATTCTTCAAGGTACGTAAATAAGTGTTTAAAAATATAGATATCACAGCAATAAGTATAACAAATTGAGGCATTTTAATAGATTCTGGACCTGTGATTAAAGAAATAATTGATTCAAAAACTATTGTTCCACCTGCAAACGCCATTAAAATTACTAAAACGATATTAACTAGTTTTTCTTTTTTGTACCTTATTCCTATTCCAATTAATAAAATTGCTATACAATCAATGAAATTCTCAATACCTTCAGCCCGAAGTGAATCTGAACTAAATGTTCCAAATACAATTTTTAATAAACTGAGAAATAATAATCCAATAAAGGATCTAATTAAAACCCCTCTACTGTTTAAAACCTTATTATATCTTTTTATTTGATTTTGCAAAGTCTCGTTCCATAATTTAACCTTTTCCTTTCCTTTACTATTTAATGAAACAATATTTTCTTCGTTAATATCTGCTAGTCGAATACCACATAAATGATATATTGAAGAAGCTGCAATTTCATCATTAAAATAAACTTCTGGTATAAAAATATTTAGCAAGCCTTTGATCCGATTTTTTAATTTACCGAATTTGATCATTTCCCCCTGACTTAGATATTTCATAGCTGCGTATTCTACTCTATTTATTGGAAATAAATCTGACTTTCTTCTATGAAAAGCTACTGCAACTATTCTGATAATGTGATTGATTGATATCAATGTAAGAATTATAATACCTAAAAATAGGATATAGCTTGCTAATGTCCCAAAACCGATATATTCTTGATATGTTAAATAATAATAAATAAAATATATCTGTACATAAAGAAAAACAAGTCCGAATAATATCCAAGGTGTTAACAAATTCCTTACAACCTTTTTAATATGAAATTGTTTGAAGAATTCATTTATCGCTCTTCTTAAATGGGGCCCAACAAAGAATATGCCGATATAAGTTATTACAAAACTCCATTGAAATGTATCTGTCAATACAATTTCTAAAATTGATGATATTAGAGATATTAAAAAGTAAGAAAGAAGTACTTTTTTATAATCTAACTCCCAAAACTTAGCAAGACCCATAGATTTCGATTCTCTACAGTCGACTTAATTATAAGGTAGATAATCAAATTATGAATAAATATTCTTTGATGTTTTTCTTCAAAAAGAAATTAAGATTACCCTAATACTTCCTATTCAAGACAAAATTTAAGAGACTTTCAAAAAATTCTGCTTCTGAAGGTTCTATAACTTTCTTTAGGTCATCTAGAGCATTTTTTGCTTTATCAAAATAACTTCTTGATAATTCCTTGCAGGAATCAACTACTTCAGCTTCTAAAAACAAATCCTTGACTTTTTGAACATCA
>JBHLPZ010000053.1:0-16385 GCA_048885325.1 Candidatus Odinarchaeota archaeon | reverse complement strand
TATTCAGATATCAATTTGATATCAGTTTCTGATCCAGGAGGACAAATAGAGTCTATTGGAGCGGGTTATAATTACACTATTTTTGAAGGAAGTGATATCACTATTGAATTCAATATAACCGACTTGGAGAATAATAATAAACCAGTATATACTTTAGCAGATACTTATACGGTCTACTATAGAAATACTAATACAGGAGATAATGGTACACTTGCCAATTTATTTCAGATCGTATCCCAAAATCATAGAGGGTCGATTACTACCTCAAATCCCGCAATAACAATAGGAAATTACGAATTAAATGTGACTGTTAATAAACTAAATTATGAAGAAGTTTATTTTATGTTTAATTTAACGGTGAGAGGAAAATATCAAGCAAATTTAACAGTTGTAGCGCCTAATAGTGTAAATGCAGGACTTCCGTTCACAATTATTGTCAAATCAGAATACTTTAATGGTTCTGATTGGGTACCAATTAATCGCTCAAGTATTACAGTTATACCGTATTATAATAACATACCAGGCACAATTTTAGGTCCCTATCTCACCAATGGCACTGGAGAAGTAGAATTTACAGTTCCGACCTATAGTGATACTACTGCACTTAACTTAACGATTCAGTTGAATGCTGCTTACAATCATCAAGAATATTCCATAGAAATTTCAGATATTACTATAATACCACCATCTTCTGGATTAGATTTAATGGATTTGTTACCCTATCTAATAATTGCGGCAATTGTAGTAGTTGGTATTATTGGAGCAGTGGCAATTCACCGTGGCGTTATTGCTCCAAAAAAGAGAGAGAAAGCTCGAATTTTAAATGAAGTTAAAACAATTTTTGATGATGCAATCAATCTAGAACACATTTTAGTATTATACAAAGAGACCGGGACATGTGTATTTTTTAAATCATATGGATCAGAACAGATTGACCCAGAATTAATAGGTGGATTTTTAACAGCTGTTTCTTCATTTGGTAAAGAAATGGTTGCTCAAGAAGCTTTAAATGAAATTTCATATGGAGATAAAATGCTACTTTTGGCAGATGGAGAATATATTAGAATCGCATTAGTACTGACTAAAAAAGCTTCATTAATTCTCCGAAGAAACTTAAAGGAGTTTATTAGTGTATTTGAAAAGACCTATAAAGATATTTTACCTAATTGGAGAGGTCAATTGGCTTACTTTAGAAATTCTGGCGAATTAGTTGACGATCTGTTAAGTACTTCTATAATTTTACCACATCAAATATCATATGATTTTTCAAGTATTAAGGATCTCAAGAACCCCCATTCAAGAGAGGTATTAAAAATAGCTCATTCTTGTTGCGAAGAGGCCGATAGGCAATTCTTCTTTATAGCAACTTTATTAAAAGAGGCTTCAGAAAGAACGAATAAAGATACTGCTGAAATTTTTATGGGAATTAAAGAATTAAGGGATACAAAAATGTTGATTCCCATTGAAATCTCCGCACTTGAAGAACAACCCATTTCACAACAAGAGATAAATCTAATAAATCAGAAGGTTTCACAATTAACAACACTCTCATCTGAAGAAAAACAAAAATTAGTGAAAGATTTAGCACAAATGGGTCCTGTTGAAAGGGAAGCCTATCTTTCTAGTATTACCGAAAGCCATAAAATAGTTTCTGCTCCTATTAAATCGAAAATTGGAACAATTGAAATAGCCAATAAGAAAGAAGCTAAAAGCGGGATAAAAGAGTTATTTAACCGAGCTAAGAAAGCAAAAAGTAAGAAAAATTATCAACAGTCTATTGAAATATTCCAAGAGGCTGCCTTGATCGCTTCAAACTGGGAGTTATCCAAAGAGTTTATGCAGTTAGAAGAATTAACTCGTAAAACCAAGATAGAGGATTTTACCTTTAGGAAAAAGCAATTTGAAAATGAAGCTAAACTAGCAGTGAAAAAGAAAAATTATCTCGAAGCAGCTCAGAAATACAAACAAGCTTCTAAAATGGCATCTGAGGTATTTAAGTTAGGAGTTACAGGTATGACAAAAGAGGTAAAAAGACTAACTAACAAAGCAAATGAATTTGAAAAATTGAAATCTTAATATCTATTATTTTTTGTTTCTTTTATTTTTTTAAAAAAAATAGAATTAACACATTAATTTTAGCACTTTTAATTAAAAATTATAGAAGTTCAATCAGATATGCCATTTTCTGTAATACTAAATACAGCTTCACCTTCTGGAAGATGGGGAGCATCAACTATCTTGGCAATTCTTTGCTCTCCTTTTCCTTTTCTTAAATAAACTCTAATAGTGGAGCCATGTGCGACTACATTACCACCTGCTGCTTGTAAGGGATTTCCATAGAAGACATCTGGTTTTGATTGAACTTGATTTGTAACAACTATTCCCAATTCTGGATAAATATCTGCTAATCTTAATAGATCATGCAAATGTGAATTTATTAATTGTTGGCGATTTGCTAGGGTACCTCTCCCTATATATTCACTTCTAAAGTGCCCAATTAAAGAATCAACTACTATTACCTTGACATTTTTTTCTTTAATAAGATTTGCAGCTTCTTTAATCAAAAGAATTTGGTGATCTGAATTATAAGCTCGACCAAAAACAATATTTTTCAATATTTTCTTATGATCAAGGTCAAGAGCCTCTGACATTTGAATTATTCTCTCTGGTCTAAAAGTACCTTCTGTATCAATATATAAAGCATTCCCTTCAAGACCTCCTTTTTCTCTAGATAGTTGAACATTTACACATAATTGATGCATAATTTGAGTTTTACCAGTTCTAAATTCTCCAAAAAATTCGGTTACACACCCTGTTTCTAGCCCGCCTCCTAATAAGTCATCAAGTTCTTGACTCCCTGTTGAAATTCGAGCAATATTTTTTCTATGTTCCCAAACATCTTCAGCAGACTTAAAGCCAATATTCAATTTTTCCATTGACGCTTTGATTAATTTTGCTGTAGTTTTATCTCCTAATCCCGATTCTTCTTGGATAATACTAGGAGGTGTATATGCTATAGATTCAAGACTATTAAAACCTGCTTTAATTAGCTTTTTAAGAGTTGCATCTCCTACTCCTGGGAGCTTTTTTACAGCTTCAACACAAATTTGAGCATCATTATTAAGAATTACTTCTCCAAGATCAGAATCATCATCTTCCTCAGATTCTATATCTTCTTCTAAATCTGGATCTTCGATTTCTTCTTCTAAATCTGGATCTTCGATTTCTTCTGCCAAATCTATATCTTCTTGTTCACTATAATCATCTTCATTCAGTTCTAATTCATCATCTTCATTAAATATTTCTCCACCGTTTTCAGTTTTTGCAAATGGAAGATGTTCTTTATAAATTTTTCCTTTAGTATGGTTTCTTTTACATTCTGTACAATAGTAAGCTTCCCCAATCCCATTATTATTCTCATTTTTTATTTCGCTAGCTTTTGCCATTAAATCTCACTTATAATTTAAAATATAGTGTAATTTAAATACATGAAATTAATTATGGTATAAATACGAGGAAAGATATTTTAAATAAAATAGACTTTTAATTTTTCAATTTTCAAGTAACTAAGAATTAAAAAATAAATAATTTAATATAAGAAGAAAAGAAATCGAATACTTAAAGAAAAAATTTGATTAGTAAATTAATGTGATTAAAAAATGGGTAAAGATTTTGAATTAGAGTATTATCCAAAACTTAATAATTCACAAATAGAAGAAATAATAAATATTATTGCTGAAAGAAAAGATAAGTGGGATTCTCCTTTTTTTGTAGATACAAAAACATTTATTAATTTGGATAAGATTAAGCTAGTTCTTAATTCTATTAATATCGAGAATATCCAAAATATTATCATTTTAGGTACAGGAGGATCTATACAAACATTATTGGCGTTAAAGCATTTATCCAAGAAAAAGATATATCCTATAACTAGTTCTCGAGCGGTCGAATTAAAGTTATGTTTGGAGAATACAGCACCAAAAAATTCAATTGTTATTCCAATATCTCGAGGAGGTGAAACTATAGATATTAATTCCACCATTGGGACATTTATAAAAGAAGGATATAAGTTCTTAGGTTTATCATCTAAGGGAACCATGAACAAGATTTTAAAAGAGATCGATTATCCCCTTCTTGAAGTTCCTGATTTAGCAGGAAGATTTGCGGCATCTATATCTAACGTTGCTATTGTCCCCGCATATCTCGCTGGTATTGACATAAATAGCTTTTTAAAAGGCTTAGAAATAGGTTACAATTTATTCATGAAATATGATATAAATCCTAGCACAGAATTTTCTGCCTTTTTATTCAATTTATATAATAAAGGATATAAAGTTATATTCTCTATGCCTTACTCCATAAATCTTGAAGGAGTTACAGGTCTTTTTGTTCAGGAAATTTCTGAAAGTAGTGGTAAAAAAGAACGTGGAATTATGGGAACGTATCAATCAGCACCTTTATGCCAACACTCAGTATTAGAATATCTTCTTGGCGGTACAAAAGGTATTGTTATTCCACTTATTTGGACTGTGGAAAGAGAGTTATTAGATTTGACCTTAGAATCTAGTATTGATTATATACGTGGACAAACCGCACATTCAATAGTAAGTTATCAAGCAGATGCAACTTTTCAGGCTTTAATAGAGCAAGGCGTTCCATCAGCGAAAATATCCTTAGAATCTCCAAATGCTTTAGAAATAGGACAATTAATTGCTTTTATTCAGAGTACCGTATATTATATTTGCCTTTTATTGGATGTTAATTGGGCAAGTAATCCAAAAGTCAATATTGGTAAAAAAATTTGTAATGAAGCTTTATTAAATAAAATTTCAAGTCAAGAAAGTCGAAATCATAGAGCAAATAAAGCAAAAGAGGTTTTTAAAAACTTTTTTTAGATTTTTTAAGATTTCAATTTTGATTTATAAAAGCATCATATAACACATTAATTGCTTTATGACAATTAATTCTGTCAATAATTGCAGTAAAACTCATTTCTGATGAACCTTGAGCAATTGCTTTTATATTGATATTGTTATCTCCCAAAGCTGTAAAAACTCTTCCAGCAATACCAGGAGTAAATAATAGACCAGCTCCTATTACTGCAACTAATGAGATATCGTTGTCGATTTTAATTCTAAACCATTTCTTACCAAATAAATCAGAATTTCTTAACAAAAAACTAACCTTTTTAGAGTCTTCATAGTCAATTCCAAAAGTGATATTATTTTCTGATGAGCTTTGAGATATAAAGACAGTATTTACGTTATTATCACCTAAAAGAGAAAACAATTTTGAAGCAGTACCAGTTAAAGGAACCATAGTATCACTTTCAACAGTGACCATTGAAAGCTTATAAATTGAAGTTATTGCCTTTACTACATTATCATCTTTTACAATCTCTTTAGTAATAGTAGTAAATTCCTCAGAATCAGGTTCTTTAAAGCTTCTTATTTCGGAAGGAATGTTTGCTTTCTCATTCATATCCAAACATAGTGGGTGTAAGATTTTAGAGCCAAAAAAAGCAAGCTCTTTCGCTTCAATATACGAAATTTGCTTTAGAAGGGCAGTTTTTTCTGCTATTTTTGGATCAGCATTTAAAAATCCTTTAACATCTTTCCAATAGATGACTTTACAATCATATATATTTCTTAAGGAATATGCAAGAACAGCAGCCGTGAGATCACTACCGCCCCTACCTAAAGTAGTAATTTTTTTATCTAATGTCGAACCGTAATACCCTGGAGCGCAAATTACTTCCTTTGTAGAACTCTCTATTATAGGAATTAACATTCCTTTAACTAATTCTTCTGTTTCTTCCAATAAAGGTAAAGCTCGAGAAAAATTATCGTCAGTTAGGATTAGTTCATCTGAAGATATATACACTGCGTTAATTTTATTTAATTTTAAATACTCTGATAAAATGAAAGTACTAAGTCTTTCACCATATGAATTTATCAAATCTTGAATATCTAAACTGGGTCTAATTAATCTTACCACTTTGCCTACTTCTTTTATCTCTTCAATGTTTCTTTGAATAAATTTTGAAGTCTCAACATATTCAGTTTTGCCTTGAGAAAATAGTTGATTTAACAAATTTTCATGCATGTCATAAATATCATTAATAATTAAATTACACCTTTCATCCTCTATACAAGATCTTTCATAGAACTCTATTAATTTATCGGTTATTCCATATATAGCAGAGGTTACAACGATTAATTTATTTTTTTCTTCATATTGAGTTATTATTTTGAGAATTTGATCGAATGAATCTTTATTTTGTAGGCAGGAACCTCCGAATTTCATGACAATTAAGTTATCTCTTTTAATCTCCAATTTATTAATTACACCCATTCTTGAAAGATTTAATTAAGAAATTAAAGTACATTATTAGCTTTTATGATTATTTACTTTTTTTTTAATTTATTCAAATTAATTAAAACTGTTACAGTTTCTCTATAATTAGGGAAGATTCTTTTAATAACGATTCTTTAACCCTATTCTCCATATTATATCCTTCCTTATATAGTAATCTTTTAACACCAGCATTAATAAGCAATTTTAAGCAACTCATACAAGGAAACGTTGTAGTATATAATGCTGTATCTCCCTTTATAGATGTACCATGAATAGCCGCCTGAATTATACAATTTATTTCAGCATGGACGCCACGACATAATTCTGGTTTTTCTCCACTTTTTAAGTTCTTTCGAACACAAGTGTCAGGTGTACAATGTTTAAAACCAGGAGGAGCTCCATTATATCCAGTAGAAACGATATATGAATCTTTTACTAATACAGCACCAACTTTTCTTTTTATACAAGTAGATCTTAAGGACACAACTTCAGCAATCTTCATAAAATAAAGGTCTTTTGAAATTCTATCTTTATTGATATCATTCATGATCTTCAGATTCACTTTTGAAATTCGAGATTACTTCAATAATTTAATATTTTGTTATTAATTAATAAACAAAAAGTATCTTAAACTTAGGGATATTTATTGTCCAAAATCATTAAAGTGCCATGGGCTGCTTGGCGTAAACCTGATTTTCTTGATTTAAAGTACCCGGCGTCCTGGGATGTTATTGTTTGCAGAATGAAGGGAGCTCAACAGGAAGAGCTATCTGATGATGATATTAAATCTTCTATAATAAACCCAATAGGGACTCCAAAATTATCTCAAATTGCAAAAGAAAAAGAAAATGTAGTAATAGTAATTGATGATATGACAAGAACTACTCAAATTTCAAGGATTCTTCCCCATGTTCTTTTGGAATTAGAAAACACAGATATCTATAAAGATCAAATTACTATTATTGCAGCTATAGGAGCTCATCGACCTATGAATAGGCAAGATTTTTTATTAAAACTTGGAAAAGAGATTGTTGATACAATAAGAATTGAAAATCATCATCCTTATGAGAATTTAACATATATAGGAAACTCTACCAGGGGTACCCCGATTGATATCAATTCAACATATCTTAAAGCAGATTTAAAAATTGCTATAGGAGGAGTAATACCGCATGCTTTAGCTGGTTTTGGCGGGGGAGCAAAAATTGTACTGCCAGGAGTGTGTGGTATACGTACATTAGAGGCAAGTCATTCTGCTGGAATGAGAGGAATAGGAGCTGGCATAGGAAGAATGACAGATATAAGAAGGGATATCGAAGAAGTTGCTAAAAAGGTAGGATTAGATTTTTCTATTAATGCAATCTTAAATGAAGAAGGAAAATTAGCTAAACTATTTTCGGGTCATTTTATAGAAGCTCACAGAAAGGCAATGGATTTTGCTAGTCAATTTTATTCAACAAAGGTTACTTTAAATAATCAGATATGTTTCTTTAATTCATTTCCAGAAGACTCAGAGCTTAGTCAGGCACAATATAAAGCATTTAATTTACTTATGACAGCACCAAATAATATGTTAGAAAGAAGAGGTGCAGTAGTAATAATGACTTCTTCTTATGAGGGAAGAGGATATCATAGTCTTTTAGCTGAAACAGGCTCAAAATTATATAAAAATCTAATCGAGAGCATTTTATGGAAAGCTTTTGTTAAAAGAAGAAAGTTTTATTTATTCTCTCCCAATGTTAATGAGTTTGATAAGAATCATTTCTTTCCTGAATCAGTTGAGCTATATAATAAATGGGATGGGTTAATAGAAAATTTAGAAAAATTATATGGCAATAACCCTAAAGTAGCAGTATTTCCTACTAGCATCCAATTAGTTGGTTAAATTAATGAAATTAATAAAAGAGAATTTTTATAATAAAAATATTATAATTAAATAGGCTATACCAACTAAGATGAAAGAGGAATAAAATACCAATAAGTTATTGTCAAAATCAATTTTCCTTTTAATGAATCCAAGGTTAAGTGTAAAGGTAAAAAACACATAGGGAGTTAATATTCCATAGATTAACAAAGGTTGGAAGTATCTTATAAAGGGAGTACTGAAGAAAAGAAAAACTGCCATAACTAATATTGAGAAGAATGTAATCTCAATAATCCCTGCTTTTTTAAGCCTAAAGAAAATATAAAATAGACTAATGACTGCGACAATAATTAATCGAATATATAAGGGCAATACATCTTCACCTGCTTGATTCCATAAGAAAATAAGATAAATATAATTGTCTATAAAGAAAATAGGCGCAAAAAGGAAAACGAAAACGATTGGTACTGTACAAATTAAAAATTTCTTCATCTCATTCCAATTTTTCTCAATTAAAAACTTAAGAAAGAAAAATCCTATAATCGGTAGAGAATAAATCTTTGCGACAACGGATAATGCTAGAAAGAAATAAAACAAATATTTGCTCCACTCTTCTTTTCGTGGGTAAAAAAATAAAGCTAAAAATAAAAAGATAAAAAAGAATGAATCAGTTATGTGATAACCACAATTTGTTAAACTAAATACATTATTTAAAAAGAAGAATGGGTTTATTAGAAATAATCCAAAAACATATTTCAAATTACTTATTTCAAAACTCTTTAACACAAAGTAGAATAAAAACATTACAATTATATCTAATAGAAAAGCCCAAAAGGCAAATATCACAATCATATCAATTGACATGACTCTAAACACATTTAATAACAACATTGTAAATGGAGGATAATAAAAAGCACCATTATAATTTTTACCAAGATCTCCCCAGAGATCTGGATTATTTGAAGGGAGTTTGTAATAATAATAAAGAAGCATTAAAATCCTAATGATAATTCCAGCAGCAATAAAAATAATTCCTTTATAATCTAAAATTTTTTCTAAAAAAGACTTATTCTCCCTATAATTTTCATTATTCATTTTTTACCACTTACTTAGAATAATACTATTCTGGAAAGATCTATTCATTTTAAGCTTTAGTATTAGTATTTTCTTCAATCAAAAAAAGCATTAATTTTTGCCGTTATGTACTCAATTTCCTCATCTGTTAAAAATGGATGAATAGGGAGACTAAGTAACTCATTCGCATATTGTTTAGTTCTTTTGTTATCAAAATACTCAAGATGTTTAAACGGTTTGGTTTTTTCAATAGGAATTGGATAATGGATAATCGTAGGAATTTTATTTTCATTTAAATAGACTTGAAGTTTATCTCTTTCTTTTATCCTAATAGCATAAACGTGATAAACCTGCTTATTAACATAAGGTGCTGTTTTTGGTATTATTACCTTGTTATTATTTTCTAGTAAATTATCATATTTTTTTGCTACATCAATTCTCATATCGTTCCATTTATCTAAATGCTTTAACTTTTCGTCTACTATTATAGCTTGAATGGTATCTAATCTATTATTCCAACCTTTGTAATCATAATAATATTTTACAGGCGAACCATGATTTCTTAAGGATTTAATCTTTTCATATAATTCTTTGTTATTCGTTGTTATAACTCCAGCATCTCCTGCAGCTCCTAAATTTTTACCAGGATACAAGGAGAAAGCTGAAATGTCTCCAAGTCCTCCTACTTTTCTATTTAAAACTACGGCTCCATGAGCTTGGGAAGAATCTTCTAAAATTAAACAATTAAATTCCTCAGCAACTTCAAGAATTCGCTTCATATTCGATGGATGACCAAAAAGGTGCACCGGAATAATTACGCAAGATTCCCATTTCTTTCTATTTTTCTTTAGATATGATTCTAAGAGTTCTGTATCTATCTGATAATATTCATCGCAATCAATTAAAACTAGATCGTAAGTTATATCTCTAAGATATGTGATAGCTAATGCAGTAGCTATAAAAGTATTAGCTGGAATAATTATCCCACATGGAGATTTGATTTTGAATGCAGCTAATGACAATTTTAACGCATCCGTTCCGTTTGAAACACCTAAAGCATAATTTGTTCCACAATATCGAGCAAAATTATCTTCAAATTCTCTAATAGCTTTTCCACCAATGAAATCGGAATTTTTAAAAAGCTTTTCTAATCTTGGAGTAACATCCTCTTTTATTGTATCCCATTGTTTTGATAAATTATTAAACATTAGTTCCATAAGACTATGCCTCTAATATTTTAATTGACTCTATTGTTAATTGTTTTTGATTAGTCAAATCCTGGTCGCTAAATGAAAAAAAAGCTTCAATTGCAATTTTTAATGGCTCTTGATAAGAATTGCAAGGATAACTCAAGTTTCCTGAATAAATTGGATAAATCCAGTTAGTAGAATCTTCATATTGTAAGAATCTTTTATAATCATCCCATACGATAAAATAATTCTCAAATTCAAAAATACATTCCCTTACTTTTTTTCTATAATGCCAGCTAGCATTAATACATGCTGTAAAATCACTGTATTCAATTAATCCTAAAGAACTGTCATCTTGTTCGCCAATTTTGTTTCTTTTATAATCAGTCCATTTTATCTTTACAGGTTCTTCCGAAAAAAGATACTGAATAATAGAAATATCATGAGATGCTAAATCCCAACGAGCATTTACGTCAAATCGCTCCGGTCCTAAATTTAATCTATTCATCAAAATACTTCTAACCTTACCTAATTTACCACTCTCATAATCTGCTTTAATTGTTTTAATATGAGAACTATATGTAAAAATCCAATCAGTAAATAATATTGTTTTGTTTTTTGATGCTATGTCGTATAAAACCTCAGCTTCGGTTGAGGAAGTTGTAAGGGGTTTTTCGCAGAATACATTAACTTTTTTTTCTAAAAAGTATTTAGTAATTTCAAAATGCGTACTTGTTGGTGTAGTTATAAAAACATAATCGCAAGTCAAATCCTTATAATTACTACATATCTCATAATTTTGAGTATCATTAGGTTTTTCATTTAAAAACGCAATGTCGCATAAGGCAATCTCTTTATAATTCATATTCTCTAAATTTCTTAGGATGATCTTTCCCCAGTATCCGTGACCAACAATTCCAATTTTCATAATAATTTGTGATTTTAATAAAATCTATATATTAATCTAAAGAAATTTACTCAACTTAATAATATTTTTAAATATGTTAGGGATTTAGAGTTGACTTATCTGGAGAATTTACTATAATAATAATTGTTTATATAATTCACTGGTGGATTTTATCCCGATATTATTTTTCAAAGCATATTTTATTAGGTTATCAATAACAAAGCCTTTGGGGTCTTTCATAGCAATTGACCATGGATGAAAAGATGGAATATAAGTTAAATTATTCCCATTTGCAAATTCTAAGTCTTTGATATAATATTTTAGTTCTTCTAAAGGGTTATTAACCACTATTTTAGGTTTTTCATGAGGGATTAATCCTTTGATTACACAATCATGCCAACCTTGGCCAGTTAATTCAAGAATTCCATTTTCATAAAAATATGGTTGTTTTAATTTTTCATTAACAATAAATGGTCCAGGTAATTTATTTCCTGGACCTCTCGTATCTGATTTAATATATTTGATTCCTCTACTTTTTAAGACCTCTAAAATTTCATTTTTGCCTTTTAATCCATTATGAAACCCAATTGGCACTGATAAACCAATAACATCAACACCTAAATACTTTTTAATTAAATCATTCGTAATTTGGATTTCACGTTTTATTTCTAGAAGGCTAGCAGGCGATCTATTTCTATATTTATCTTCTTCAAAGAGTATATGAGAATATGTATGCTGTTGAATATCAAATGAATATTTAGAAAACAATGTCGTAATTTCTTTATGGCATAATTCTAATAATCTTCCTAAAATAAAGACAGTTCCTCCAACGTTATGTTTTTTG
This sequence comes from Candidatus Odinarchaeota archaeon, assembly GCA_048885325.1. Lineage (GTDB taxonomy): Archaea > Asgardarchaeota > Lokiarchaeia > Sigyniarchaeales > SOKP01 > SOKP01. Next base: position 4,149 of record JBHLPZ010000053.1, on the reverse strand, counting down.
TGAATATTTAAAATTAATTCCAATCCTTTTAAAGCAAATCTCCTATCTGTTATATTATTCGGGTGATTTATTGGTAATGATGGATTTCCATATCGTTCAAAATCATATGTTAATACTAAATTCGCCATATCAAAGTCTATTAAACTATAATAAAAAAAAATATGTTAAAATATTTTTAAGAGTTATTATTTCTATAAATAATAACAGCTCTAAAATTTCATAAGGTGATATTATACAAGCAATTAAAGATGAATATTTACAACTAAAACCTAAAAATAAAAATATTTTTGTTCATAAGGATGCAAACATTGGAAAAAACTGTAAATTTGGGTTTAATATTGTAATTGAAAGCAAGACAGAAATAGGTGATGATTGCTATTTTGGTAATAATATAGTAATTAAAGAAGGCGCAATTTTAGATAATAAACTTGAAATACAAGATAATGTAGTAATTGGAAAGCAACCAAGATCTAGCCCAATTAGTTCAAGGAAAGTCTCTAAAGAAACTTTAATAGCAAAAATTGGATATGGGACATTAATTGGAACTAGTTCGATAATTTATGGAGGAACTGAAATTGGTAATAATTGCTTTATTGGGGATTTAGCATCTATTAGAGAAAAATGCAAAATTCATGATTTTGTAATAATAGGAAGAGGTACCACTATAGAATATGAAACTGAAATATTGTCTCATACAAAAATCCAAACAGCTTGTCATTTAACTGGCAATTCAATAATTGGTAGATATGTATTTTTTGGAGCAGAAGTATGCACAATGAATGATAAATATATGGATACAACAGATTATGTTTTTAAAGGCCCAACTATAAAAGATGGAGCATTGATTGGCTGTAATGCTACTATTTTACCAGCATTAACTATTGGAATAGATTCTGTGATTGGTGCCGGATCAGTAGTTACAAAAGATGTTCCAGATAGGCAAATATGGGTAGGCAACCCCGCTAAGTATCTTAAAGATGTTCCTCAAGAAAGATGGCTCAATAATAGAATAAACAACCAATAGATTGAAACACTTTATATATTAATTATTCCTTATTCAAACTCATCAGTTTATACTTTAATAGTTCAATGAAATTCTTCAAAATCGAACGAAATATGTATAAAGGATGTCTAGCAATTTCCTTTTCAATATGATTAACAGGGGTTTCATAGAAATTCATTCTTGCCTTTTTTATTAAATAAGCTAATTCAACTTCTATAAATGGGCCTTTAGAAGTAGTATATTTCACCAAATTTTTACCAATTTCAGTTCTGAATGCCTTTAGACAATCCACATCCTTATAATGTGTAGAAAAGAATAAATTCACTAGCGTTGTATGAACTTTTGAAATTACAATTCGAATTAGAGGGCGTTCAACTTTACTTTTCTCATGAAATCGAATACCAAGAATGATAGGATATTTGTTTATAAGCTTATAAGCATTTCCAATAAAATTTAAACTAAAGGCAAGATCTACTGGATAAGCAGTGACCATATCATGATTTGCTTGAAGTATTCCGTATCGGTAGGCTTCTCCAAGGGAAGGAGAGGGCAAAGAGAATGCTTTTATATTAGTATATTCAATTTCTAACTCTTTTGCTATATCAGCAGTTCTATCAGTACTTCCATTTTCAATAATTAATATTTCAAAATAATTTCCAACTAATTTTGTTAAATATTTATAGATAACATTGATACTCTTACGAAGATTTTTTTCCTCATTGTACGCAGGGACAACAACACTTATACTCTGAATATTTGACATTTATATCTGTTTTTGGTTATCGGACTTTATACTTTGTTTTATTATAGTTATTCTTTTAAATCTTTAATTTCTCTTAACCTAAAATTAAAACGGAACATAGAATATCCTCCAAAGAATAAAACATATACTTGTCTAATTAAGTGGTCAATTATAAAAATTCCCAAAAGTGTATAATACCAATCTAATCCGAAAGGATAAAATATGTATATAAAGACGGACCCAATATTTTCTGATATTACCCACCCTCCTGGGGTGATAGGAAATACTTGACTGAAAAAGGATAAAATTTCAGCCAAAATTAAAATTAAAACGTTTAATTGGAAACCCAATGCATAAAAGAAAATTACGATTATAAATGCATCAATAATCCAGACTGGAATACCTAATAGAATAACATATATAAGGATTTTCTTGTTTTCTTTTAATCTTTTAATGCCTCTTTTAAAATTTATAACGAATCTTTCAATATAATATGCAATTTTTGGAGAAATCTTTGCTATTAGTTTTATCACAGTTTCCGTTTTATATAATAATAAAATTATAAGAATTAATATACCAATTATTAATACTGCACCCATAATCAAATAAAATTGAATACTTAACCCTAATATTTCTCTATCACTGGTTTCTCCAATATTACTTAAATATAACAATATTAAAGCAAAACAGCTAATAATAAACAACAGTATCAAATCTAATATTCTTTCTACGGCAATCCCAGCTGTTGATTCACCTAATCCTATGCTTTCTTGATCTTTTATTATAAATATCTTCGCAACATCCCCCACTTTGCCTGGAACCACACCATTTATGAAAAAAGCAGCACCTATAGAAAAATATGATGTAGAATACCTTATTTCTTGACTAATTCCCTTAAATATTAATTTTAATTTATATGATCTTAAAATAAAAGCTATAGTATATGTAATAATAAAGGCCAATAAACCAAAAGGTCCAATAATGATTATATTTTGAATAAAACTTACAAAATCCACGAATATAATCATGATAATAATTAAAATTATCGTGATAATTCCTATAATAAGCCGCTTTCTTCTTTTTAACCAATTGAAAAATCCTTTACTTTTCTTTTCGCTCATAAATTGTAAGAAAAAATTATCTTTTTATCTTAAATTTTTTCAATTTTTTTAAATAATATCATAATTCTTTTATTATATTGAGATATTGGAAAACTTATAAGTAAAATTGAATCTTATGAAGAAAGTAGAATTATTAGCTCCCGCAAAAAACTTTAAAGCGATAAAAGCAGCTTCAGAATATGCAGATTCTGTATATTTTGGTGTTGAAAGCTTCAACATGAGAATGAGAACTGAAAATATTGCTATAGATGATTTACCTAAGATTATAAATTACTGTCATAATAACAATATGAAATCCTACTTAGCAACAAATATTCTAGTTTATGATAACGAAATTAATGATCTTAGGAATATTATTGAAAGGGGGAAAAACTCGGGTATTGATGCCGTAATAGTGCATGATTTAGCGGCAATTCAGATTGCCAAAGATTTTCGAATCCCTTCTCATATTTCTACTCAATGTAATGTATCTAATTCTCTATCAGCTAGATTTTATGAAAATCTTGGTGCTGAACGTATAATATTAGCCAGAGAATTATCACTTGAAAAAATAAGAGAAATTAAAAGAAACTTAACCAAAACAGAAGTAGAAGTTTTTATTCATGGAGCAATGTGCACTTCCGTAAGTGGAAGATGTTATTTTTCTCAAGATATATGTGGAACTGAAGAAAAATCTGCGAATAGAGGTAATTGTATTCAACCATGCAGGAGGAGATGGTGGGTTCGAGAAGAATCTGGAGTTGAATATATTTATGATGGTTTAAGATTTATGAACTCAAGAGATTTGTGCACAATTGCTTATATTCCAGACTTAATTGAAGCAAATATAGATGCATTTAAAATAGAAGGGCGTATGAGACACCCTCATTATGTTGAAATTGTCAGTAAAGTGTATAGAGAAGCAATTGACGCATATTATAACGGAACATTTACAGAAAAAAAAGTAGGGCGTTGGGTAACTGAATTGAAAAGAGTATATAATAGAGGATTTACATCGGGTTTTTACTTTAAAAGAATGACAGAAGTTGATCATCAGCATAACTATCCGTATAACCTTTCACATTATCGATATATTAGAGTTGGTAATGTTGTTAGCTTCGATCCACAAACAAGATATGCTCAAATTTCATTAAACAATGGAGTTATTTCTCAAGGTGATGATCTAATTATCATGGGTAAAGAAACAGATACTTATATTCATCAAAAAGTACAAGAACTTAAATTTGAAAATAAAAAGGTTAATAAATCACCAAAAGGTACGAAGGATAAGATTATCTTGGTGG
>JBHLPZ010000052.1:0-16625 GCA_048885325.1 Candidatus Odinarchaeota archaeon | reverse complement strand
GCTATAATTTCATGAACTTCTTTAATAAATTTTGGATTTTTATGAAGCATTCTTGAATAGTATGCCATACCCATGCCTTGAGATGCGCTTTCAAATACGCCTGCTAAATCATTTGTTACAATAACAAATATTTTATCCTTGTGTTTCTTATTTATTCGGCGATAAAATTTTTTTACCATTTTGGTATATTTCTCTGTCATTGGGCCTTGAATGCTTTCTTTAGTTACTTTCCATTTCTCAAGTGAATTCATAGTACCATATAAATAATAAGGATTGAAATTACCTTCATTATTTTTTGCTTCCCAAATGCGTCCAAATATGTCTTTCATAAGATCTCTGCTATCATCAGGAACATCAATAAATTCTAAGGGAACTATACCTACTTGCATACAATCAAGTCCAACGTCGATCGCAGCCTCAACACATCGAGAAAAAACAGAAGTCTCTACACTTTCTAGTAAATTACTCATTTCTTCTCTCCAATTCTCGGGATTTTCGCGCTTTATTTGTTCTAATGTATCAAAATCTGATATTTGAGGTTTCCCAAGAATATAATCAACATTATTCGCATCAATATATATCGTATGAGATGGTACATGGTCCGGTTCTTCTAAATTTAAAGCAGCAAGAACCCTTTCTCTACATTCCATAAAATTATCACATTTTTGTAAAAATAATTTCTTAAATAGACTAATTAAGTCTTTTTAGCCTCCAATTCTTCAATAACTTTTTTCCTGTCTTCAAATTTAAGTTCAAGTATTATTCTGCCCCATCCTCCGCATTTTAATCCTATATCAAAACAGCCAACTCTTTTAATTCTCATTTCATTCGGATCGTTACCAGCATAAAATAGTTCTTGTGCAGCAAAAATTAGCCGTTCCATTTCGCTTAATGCATAGATACAAATCCTCTTAGGATTTAATTTAGTAAGAAGATTTCCTGGACCATCAAAATAAAATTTATCACCAACTTTATGTAAACTTGCACATCCATGTGATTCTACAACTTCAATAATAATAGTTTTTTGTAATAAAGCTGGTACTTTCAAAAGAGCTTCTTGATTTCTAGGATTTTCCAACCAAAGCTCCATCTCCTCATCTGTATACCTTAAACTATTTTTTATAAAGTCTAAAACTTCTTTAGACATTTTATATCCCTCTATGTGTTATTATATTTGTAATTATAATTGATGTCTAATTTGTTATTAGTATAAAGTTTAATCTATTCAATAATAAAGATATTTTTTTTCTTCAAAAGATTTAAAAAAGTAAAGTTCATTTCAGTAGTCTCAAGGCGTAAAACAATATTAAAGGATTTTTAAATATAAATTGAAATAGAAACTTTAATACCATTGGATTTTTAATAATCTTAATCATCATTTTTGTTGGAAAGTCCATATCTCCATATACAGAGATCAAATTTTCTATATGATGTGTTTTTATTACTTTAAAAAAAGTTTCAAAATCATTATTAGAAAACCTCTTTAAAATAAGCCGAATTAAGTAGTGTGTCTTTAATTCTTTACCTATTGAAAGCTGGCAGGGTTTTTCATACTTTTTCTTAATAAAACTTTTTGAAAAATTATTTTCTTTAAAGCACATTTTTATACAATTTGAAGCTAATTTTGCTGCTGTTAATAACATAATTATCCCTCCACCAGTAGTAGCTTTTACTTGGCCTGCTGCATCTCCAAGTAATAAAATATTATTGAAAGCTAATTTATTCATTAACCCAAAAGGGATGATTCCTCCTTGCTGGTCAATTTTTTGTTCAAATTTAATCCTTATTTTTTTTAAGAAATATGTAAATTTTCTTTTAATAGGTGGTGAGCTCGCTAGGCCTATTCGATAGACTTTATTACCTTCAGGTACAATCCAGCCAAAAAATTCTTTCCATTTTTGGTCAAAATTTAAAATTGCTTCACCTTCATCAAAATTTCCTTTAACGCGGATTTGCATGGCATAAAGAACTTCATTTTGTATATTCAAGTGTTTTGCAACTGAAGATAATGGTCCATCACACCCGATTAACATTTTTGCTTTAATAATTCTTTTTGAAGTTTCAATTATTACATGATCATTGCTACTTTTATTGATATATTTGAAAGTCTTGAATTTTTCTCCAAGAAAATAGATAATATTTGGATTTTTCTTTACTTTCTCATGGAAGTAGTTATCTAAACCCACTCGATCAATGATGAAAGGATGCTCATCTCCATAAAGTTTAATGTACCTTCCTGAAGGTGCAACGATCTTGGCTTTCTTAACTCGATTTAAAATTATTTCTTTGGGGATATGTGTTATCTTTGCAAGTTTTTGGGAGACAATTCCTGCACATTGAAATGGTAAACCAATTTGTTTATGCTCCTCGATAACTGATATTTTTAAGTTTGTTTTAGCTAATAAATAACATAAAAAATTCCCTGCAAGACTTCCACCAATGATGCAAATGTCAAATTTTTCGAAATCACTGCCCATTAAGAGATTGTATAACACTAAAAATTATAAGTTTTCTGGAAAAATTGTTTAAAATGAGTAATTAAGAATAAAGGTTAAAATATTTTTTATCTTCTTCAGGAATGGAGCGAAAACCTAATGATATCATCATACCGTACACTATTCCTAATGTAACTCCATTAAAAATAGAATTATGCTCAAAGGGTAAATCTGTTCTAGTAGTTAATAATGGTATAACTTTGCTTAATATATATTTTGTTTCTGGTTTCTCATTGTAATATTTTATTATACGCTCTTTAAAGAATTTTATAAACTCTTCATGTTCCAATAATACTTTACGTACATTTTCTTTACCATTTATAACTCCAAAATGCCCAAAACCAGCTTTTAGTGGAAAAATTTTTTTAAGATTATTTAGCGTTTGCAAATATTCAGTATGATTATAAAATATAGGCATCGAGACTGGCATAGTTAATAATTTTGATGTGTTATAAATCGTTCCAGATGCTTCTCCTAAATAAATGAAATCAATTTCACTATCTTTAATAAATAGTGGGGATTGATGATCGGGAACGTGTCCTGGTGTTTTTAGTATACTTAATTTGATTTCTTCTCCATTCTTTAAGAAGCTATTAATTATTTCAAGTTTATTAGGATTGGAATGAAATATAGTACTTGGTTCTATAATCTCAAAGGCACCATCATCAATATGGCTCATAGTACCGACCAAATTACTATAAGTACGCCTAGCTCTGTTTAAATGAGGCTTATAATCATTAAGCAACTCTTTAGTTTTTTGATTTGTTAAAATTTTAATATCTGGGTTATGTTTTTTCAGTAAATCATATAGAAGATGCATTCCTCCAGCATGATCAAAATGATGATGAGATGGAACAAGATATTTAAATGAATCTAAACGAATTTGTTCTTTTTTAAAGTACCTTATTAGTTTTTTTACTTCCAGAGATGAGCCACAATCAAATAGGATTGAACAATCATCAAATTCAGCTAGGTATACCGATAGTCTACGTGGTTGTCCATAAGCTTTTGCATCTATATGATGAAGATAATCATTGATTTTACCTGAATTCACGGTAATTAGTTCTTGTACCATAAAAAAGGAAATTATATATCTAATATGAACTATTCTCTTTTGGTATAAAACTTTTAAAAATAAAATTATTGATAAAAAATTAATTTTAGAGATTTAACTTTTGTTTCCAGAATTGCATTTTCATTCTTAAATCTTCTTTCTCTGGTTGGCTAAGTACATAAGTTTTTGGTTTTAGTTCATTACTAGTGTTATTAATATTTTTTAAAATACTATTATAACCTTCTTTATTAATGTATTCAGTTTGAAATTTTTCTAAGGCTTTAGAGATTTCAAGACCAGTCATCTTATCAAGACCTTCAAAAACCAAATTAAATTGTTTGGATAGTAATGATTCTGCAGGTACTTCTTTTAGTGGTTCTTCAAGTATTTTCGGCTTCTGTTCAATTGGCTTTATTTCTTCAGCTGGTTTCGGGACTTCGGGCTTCTCTAAGATTTGACGTTTAACATCATGTATTATTTCTTTTCTGGAGCCAAGCCAGGCCTCCTCAAGTATCGGGACGAATATTTTAATGTGTTCCTCAATAATACTCCCTATTCCTGCAATCTCAGTAACAATATCTCCCCTTACTTCAGTTTTCGAAAGCACACACACGACAACTTCTTCATAATCTTTATTAATGCCCCAAAGATTTTGTAAAGCTCTATGTCTATAATCTACATTATCCATTTTATCAAATTGCTCAATTATAGAACTATGAGTCGGATTTGAAGGATCGATACTTGTGGCTATTCTAAAGTTAATATGAGCGGGGCGTTTTTTAATAGCTTCTATATCAATATCAGTTAATTGTGGAGCAACAATTAATATTCGCATTTTAGCTTTTGAAATTTCATCATTGATATGAGCTTTAGCACTTTCAGGAGACCTAATGAACCAAATATCTTTCATGGTAAAACCTGTTCCTTTTTTCGCTTGATCCCAGAATTCACTTGTCACTCTCTCTGATACCTCTAACTTCTGCAATATATCATCCAAAGTATTATTTAAAGTTGAAACTATTTGATTTGAAAACACATCCCTCATATCACCAAAGGATTCAATAACCCCTCCGGATATCCCTTCAATCTTCTCTTCTGCCGCTTTGACTGCTTTATTAAAGTTTTCAGCAATATCTGCATAAATTTTCTCCTTGTCTTCCTCCACTTTTGATGCAAGTCCATCAATATTTTTAATAGTACTTTGTAAGGAATCCTTTAACTTAGCAATAACCTCTGGATCTATCCCTGTAGTCGCTTTTTTTAACTCATCTGAAAAAGCCATTTGACTAACGCTGAGTTGGACATTAACAGCATCAGTTATTTCTTTTAATCTAGCATCTACTATTTTTTCAAGTACTTGATCAACAGTTTGTTGAATAACTCCTAATCGAAGTTTTTGTAAATTTGAAGATACTGTTGATTTTATGTTATCAAATTCATTCTTTAATTCTGAGATTTGCCCTTTAATAATCTGGTTTGTTTTTTGATTGATATCCTCAAACTTTTTTGATACATCACCTAATTGATCTCCCACAACACTTGTAGTTGTTCCTTCCAATTTTGAAATATCTTCAGTTATACCACGTATTTGATCCATAACTGCCATAGTCTCATCAAATTCTTTTTTCTGAGAACGTATTTGAGATAGCATTGTATCTTTAAGTTCCTTCATTAATTTTGTAGAATCTGGTGGAACTACTTTAGATGGTGTAGTTTCAATAGTGGTAAACGATTTATTTAATTGGGCGGGAATACTTGCTTTTATATCCGAGATATATTTATGAAATTTTTGTAATTGACTAATTAATGCTGCATATGGAGGTAAAGCGGTGTAATGAGGTTTTGCTCCCACGATTTCCTTGAATAATCCTTTTTCTACAAATTTTTTCGCAATTCCTTGGCAATAATCTTTAGGTTTATTAATTAAAAGAGCCATTTCACCAATAGAAACTGCTTCTCTTCCTGTAGTCCGGAAATATAATTCAATTTCCTCGTTATTTAAGCCCAGTTCACCTAAAACCTGTTTAGTTAATTCTTCCGAATAGGTTACCTCTTCTATTTTTAGAACATCCTTAACTTCAAAATTTTCTACTTCTAGGTATTGATTTAGATAAATAATTAATTTATGAGGAGGGTCTCCATGTAAGTCTTCTTTTTTAATAGGAAATTTAACTACAGCCTTATATTCTTCGACTGTGATTTTGAATTTTATTTCTTTTAGACATACCTTACAAGAATAGGGGATTTCAAGCACTTCTTTATCTTTAAATAAATACATTTTTTACATCATCTCTTTACTTTAATTAAAATGTAACTTTCTCTGGATAAGATACTTCTAATAAATCCAAAGCTTTTTTTGCAACTTCATAGGTTATTTTTCCATCTGAATCCTCTTGTCTATATGCAGCTCTAATTTTCGGAAGTAAATATTCGGGGAATATTGTCAAAGGTTTAATATCAGTTAATAATAAAATCCAACTCCTTTTATTCTCATCTTTAATCTCAGTAATTACGTTAAGCTTTTTCAAATTATCTAGCAGGATCTCAGTAACAGCAAACTCACTGAAAATTTTAGGGATTTTATCCAATGGATAATGATTTGAACGCATCAATACAAAAAAATCATAAACATCCGGATTCAATAAAATTGAAGCTAATTTTTTTGTTTCTTCAATATCTTCTATATAAGGATCATAGTGAGAAAAATAATCGATTTCCTTTTGTTTAAAGGGTTCTATTAAATCATTATTTGTATCTTTAAAATGCTTTAATAAACTTTCGTTTGGTACACGCGAAAACATTATGTCTTTTATTAAAAAGAGATATTCTCCTTGATTTTTTATCACTCCAGTTTTTTTATCTTTCTCACCCTTAATCCAATCTCGTCTTACTAAGTTTAATTCAACAAAAGGGCGAAGAAGAATATCAATATTTGCTGTGGGTTTCATTTTTTCTACAATTTTTTTCATTTCATCCTTGGAAATTGGTCTTTCTCTTAAAGTTTCTAACATTTTTAATCTAACATCACTATTATATATCAATGCAACTTTTTGAAGTCTATCTAATTGACTCAATCGTTCAATTTGAAAAATAGTATATTTTAATTCATTCATCAAACGAATATTTACATTGGAAACCAGATCTAACTGTTTAGTATTTGTTGCTTTTGCCAATTTTTCAAAAATCGTATCTAATCTTTTTGCCATATCTTTAAGTATATCCTCAAAAAGCTCAATCTCATCATCTAATTCGAAAATAGATATAGTAAGATATTGAGTACCATCAGGTAGTTGCTTGAAATAGGAAACCACTTGATAAGGTGTCTCTTTCAATTTACCTTCATAAAAATTACTGAAACCATACTTAGTTCCGAAAAGTCCAGTTGTGTGTTGATAAAATGTAGCGAAGATATCATTTTCAATAATTAATTCAAAATAATTATTTTCATTAAACTGATTATTTTGAAAAACTAATTGCATCGGACTAAATTCTGGATTAATTTCACCAGTCGTTTCATTTTGGTTTAATAAAAAATTAAAAGTCAATATTCCTTGAATCATATCGATGTCGCACTCTTAGATTTTTTATTTTTTTAAATTTTGTTTTCTTATAATTATTTCTTAAGTAATGTATTAAATTAAATTTAACCTAGTAGAATATTTAAAATTCATTATTTTGTCAAGGAATAACACGAGGATTATAAATAATTTATAATTGGAAGTGGATATGTTATATTCTATAAATAAGAAAAATATTTTGACAATTAAATTAAATATTAAATTTACTTTATTAGCTTATTTAAAAATATTTAAACTATATGATGTTTTATAATTAAAATATTGAATTTTTAAAGGTGAATTTCATGATTAAATTAATTAAGAAGAAAAAAACCTATTTTTATCTTTTCACTATTTCATCATTGATCATTTTAAGTTCTATTTTTTTCCTTCTAAATTCAAATCGAATGATTTTTTACATTGAGAATGACAACCAGATAAAATCTTCTTCGGTAATACCTGGAGGAGGGTTGTGGCTTGATAATCCTAATTTTACTGATACTGTTGATCCATGGTTTCCAACTATAACAGGAGATAATACTGATGTTGATGCTTCTTATACACCAGGTCAAGCAAATTTTGAAGTTATTGGGGATCAAAGAACTTTTTCAGAAATATCTGGCACTCCACTTGAGGAACAATGGTTAAACACAACTAATCCTCTTTTCCCTGCTTTACCAGATAACTATGGAATTGATCAATATGGTTGTTGGGCAAATCATACCTGGATTGATCCTGATGATCCTGTTCAAAGTCCTAGTATAAATTGGGAGAGAAACATTACCATGCCTGTCGATATGTCAGATTACGTAATAACCTCGGCTTCTATTTCAGCGGTCTATAATGCATCAGTAACAGCCTCTCCCGGTGGTGCAGGTTATCAACCAAATTCCTTTTATGGAGTAGACGTTCCTGGAGATACAGTAGATTCAGGTAGTGGATATACTAGAGATTATGATTCAGTAAGATTTTATGTATTAATCTCTGATTTAGAAAATACTGAAATACATGAAATAGCGTGGTATCAATCTATAGACTTAGGAAAAGATTCAGCAGGTGCTTATGACAGTATCACAGATTCATTTATGGATAAGGTCTTAGAAGAAACATTAATAATTTATTTGAGCTCCCTTTTTGAACGTGATAGTTCTCATTTTAAGATAACTCTTGGTATAAGAATTAAATGTGTTGATAATTGGGATTTTGATCGAGATCGCTGGGACCCTTTAAGAATTAAGTCATGCAATTTAACCTTCACATATCAAAAAATAATTGATCAATTTACTGCTATTTCATGGAATCAGATAGGAAATCAAATTAGTGGTGATAACGTATATATTACTGGAGCGAATCTTAACTTTAAATATAAAGTTAATGAAACTTGGCCTAATTTACTCTCCCCAAATTCTGAATTGAGAATATTATTAAACAATAACTCACATTCCGAAGCAATCAATTTAAATTTGGCAACAACTAGTTTTCAAGAAGCCAAGTCAGAAGGATTTGACATTACATATCTTATATTAAAAGATATAAATATATCTCTTTCAATTCAGCTCTACTTAGCTGATGAATTTCTATTTAATAAGTCTATAACAATTTCGATTGATGAGGTTTACCTTGAAATTTCATATATTACTATTTTTGAGGAAACTCTGAGTGAACCTGAAATATTTCGGCTTTTACTAATATTAGCCTTAATAGTAGGCACAGCATTAGGAACATATCTCATCTTATATCAAAAAATATTTAAATATCCCCTACCAGTGAGAAAAGTTAGGAAATATAGGAGAACTCTTAATAAATCAGAACCTCCAAGTACCTCGATCACGGATTCTGAGACCTCCTTTGACAAGCTATATAAAAAAGAATTAAATAAAAGTTCAAAATTTGTGAAAATTAGTTATAAAGAAGAATTAGGCAAAGCTAGCCCAACAATTGAGAAGATTACAAAAAATGAATCTATAAAAACGAAGGGAGGAGGAAGCTAAGAATGAAAAAAGGCAGAAAAACTTTCTATATTTTAATTATATTTATATTGTTTGGAGTATCTGCTATAAGTTATAATTACTTTCATAATTTAGCTCCAATTAGAATTGAGGACCAAAATATTCGTTCTTCTAGGATCGAACAAAAAACCAAAGATATAATAAAAAACCCTGATTTTTCAGATCCTATAGAGCCCTGGTATGATCAAGTATCAGGAGATACTTCAGATGTATTAACCAGCTATTCTCCTGGTGAAGGATATTTCAAGCTTATCGGCGAAGAATTCGTCTTTTCAGAAATATCTGGCATTCCTCTTAGCTCAGATTGGACACAAGTTCATAATCCAGAATTTCCTGCATATCCCGATAATGTTGCAATTACTCCACAAGGGTGTTATGCTAACCATCAATGGGCAGATAATGGTGCTGATCAATCACCAAGTGTTCATTGGGAAAGAAATGTGAGTATAACTGTTGATATGTCAGATTATATAATTACTTCTGCATCTATAGCAGCAGTTGTGAATGCAAGTGCTAATACAAATATAGAAACTCCTGGTGATGCCACTGGTAATGGTAATACGCAAAATTATACATGGGATTACGTTAGATTTTATGTTTTATTTTCAGATTTATCTAAAAAGAAAGTTTATGAAGTCGCATTTAACCAAACTGTATATTTAGGAAAAGATACTGCTTCTAACCCCGATCTTATGACGGATACTCTTTTAACTTCTGCTTCAGAAGAAGATTTATGTTCCTATCTTACATCTGTTTTAGCTAGTGATAATCATAATTTTACAATTACTTTAGGAATAAGAATCTGGTGTGAAGACAATTGGTTTAGCGATCAAGATTATTGGAATTATCTATATATAAAATCCTGTGATCTTACATTTAGCTATCAAAAAAAAATAGATCAGGCCACAAAGGCTTCTTGGAATTATATAGGAGATAAAATTAGAGGGCAAAATGTCAGTATAATCGATGCAAATCTAAGATTTAAATACAAAATTAATCAAGCTTGGCCTACAGCATTATCTCCCAATTCTAGACTAAAAATTCTTATAAATAATAATTCTCTCTTAGAATCAGTTAAATTGAGTACTTCATCTTTATCTTTTATTGAAGCTAAAGATGGGGGTTTTGATATTACCTATTTAATTTTGAAGGACATAAATATTTCGCTGACTATTCAATTATTTTTAGGAGATGAATTTCCTCTAAATCAAAATTATACTATCTCAATTACGGATATTTATATGACGGTTATTTATAATGTATTCATTCCAGAAACAGGACAAGAACCTTGGTTGTTTGCTGGATTATTCATTATTGCTGCTATAGCTGCTACTGTGATATCTGGATTATTAATCGCATATATTAAAGTTTGGAGATTTCCAGTACCCATACGTAAGCTGCGCAAGCATAGAAAAGCTTTACCAAGTGAAAAAGCTCCTGATGTTAAAATTATTTCTCGTGAAGCAGCTTTTAAAGGTAATTTTCATAAAGAAATGGATAAAACATCAAAATTTTTAAAAGCTCCACCTCTTAATGGAAAGATTGAGAAAGAAAGACTTTTTAGAAAAGAAGCCGGAAAACCATAAAAAAATAAAATTTCTTTTCCTTTTTAAATCTGAAATTTTTACATTTTATTAAGTAAACTATAAAACTAAAACTAAAAATTATTAATATCAATATAGTTACCATTAATAATGGTTAATAGTTTTTTATTTAATTAAGAATAGCTTAAAAACTAAATTCAATTTACTCTATCAAGAGGAAAATAATTTTATGAACTTAAAAAAGCGCAATAACAAAAAAAAGATTTATCTCTCTACGATTATAGTTCTTGCGTTCACGATTCTTGGCTTATCAATATATTCCACTTATCAGATTAACCATCAAAATTATATTCAAGATAAAATTCTCTTTTCAAGTGACGGAGGACTTTTAGGACAATGGTTTACTGAATCACATCAGAAGCAATGGATTGACAATTATGATTTTAATAATACTGTAGGATGGATTTCTGAATATGGTGGAGATGTCACTGATGTGGATGCAGATATTAGTGGGGGTTATGCTAATTTTCATGTAATCGGAGAAACTCATACAACAAAATTGATTTCAGGGACTCCAAACTCTTCAAGCTCTCAAAATTGGTATAATGCCATCAATCCTGATATTCCTGTATACCCCACCCAAGGTCATAAAATTAATAAATCGGGATGTTTTGCTTCTCACTTATGGGCTGAGCATAATTTAGCAACTACAAACGCTTATCAAAAAACCAGTGTCCATTGGGAAAAAGTTATCACGACGCCATATAACATGTCAGATTATATTATTACTAACGCATCCCTTAGGGTGTTAATTAATGCTACAGCGAAAGCTTATGAGGGAATTGGGGGAGGAGACGTTTGGCACTGGGAAGGTATTGAAGTTGCTGGTGATGATTTTTCAGATCCTTCTTTTACCTTTTTTACAGAGGGAGATTATATCAAATTCTATGTTAGGCTTTCAAATTTAGACAAGAGTGTTAATTACAAAACTATTGAATATAAAACTACCAATTTAGGTCAGGATGGTAGTTTAGTTCCTGATAGTTATGATTATTTGAATGATACAATTTTTGAAGCCGACAATGTTGAGGATCTTATTTTTTATTTGAATCAAGTATTAGAGACCGGTGATTACCAAAATTTTATAATTATCCTTGGAATAGAATTTAACTGCGAAGATAATTGCTCAACAGACCTTGATGAATTTACAGAAGCTTACATTAAATCCTGTAATTTAACCATTAGTTATGTAAAAAGAATCGATCAATTAACTTCAGCTTCATGGAAATACCTTGGAAATCAAATTGACAATAAAGGTGGAGTTGTAAAGGTGACAAATGCAAAATTATTTTTTAATTTCAAAATTGATAAAAACTGGATTACAAATTTATCGCCTAATTCTGAACTAAGAATCGTTGTTAATGATTTGGTTCATACTGAGACAATAAAATTAAGTAATGCTAAAACAACATTTAGTTCAGCCAAACAAAATGGTTTTGATATTACACGATTAATCCCTGCTTACGAGGAAATTAATATCTCTATACAATTGTTTCTTGCTGACGAATTTCAACTAAATGAAAACTACACCATAACTATTGATAATGTTTTTTTAAATCTCTCATATGATTTATTTTTTGAAGCCCAATTAAACCTATTATATCAGATACTGTTGGCAGTAGCTATAGTAGCATCAAGTTTATTATCATTCTATTATATCTATTATCGTAGAGTATTACGATTTCCTAAATCAATTAGAAAATTGCGAAAGTTCAGGAAATCATTGAATAAAGAAAGTCCCCCAGATGTTCAAATAGTCAAACGCAATAGAGCATTTCAAGAACAATATAAAGACGAAGTAAAAACAATATCGAGAGTTTTAGGTGCCAAGCAAAACGTAAAAAGCATGGATATTAAGAAAGATTCAAAAATTAAGAGTAAACAACTTATTTTAATACTTTTCATTCTATTAGGCTTCTTTTTCTTCCCATTACTGGTAAATGCGGAGCCTTTCAATCCTAAAATTAAAAACCAAGAAAATTGTCTTGTTATATCGCAATCTAGCCCATCAGATCAATATACGCGTGAAACAAGAGTGGTTGATTGGATACAAAATTCTCAATTTAATACAGATGAAAATTGGAGCCAGATATTACATGGTGATTCATCAGATTTAAATGCAGATATTAGTAATGGTTATGCTAATTATAGAGTGATAGGAGATTCGGGAAGCCAAGAATTTTATGAAAATGGGCTAAGTAGTGGTTGGGTTCGAATAGAAAATGATGATGGGGTAGCATTACCAGATGTTATTGGTGGTGGTGGCTATGGAAGGGATAGTAGAGGGTGGTATGCCTATTATAATTGGCCAGATAATCAACCACAATCAGTAAGAGTGCAGTGGATGAAGAATTTTTCGATGGGTATCAACATGTCCGATTATTATATTACGTCTGCTTCTTTAAAAGCGTGGATTAATGGGAGTGCTCAAGCTACTCCTGTATATGATCCTGCCCTTGGAGGAGGTATAGATCGTCCTGGTGACACGATAAATGGCAGTACGACTGTTCAAATTGCAACGGGTGATTTTGCTAGGTATTTTGTTTTAATATCTGACCCAGAAAATAACAGAGAATTTACTTCAGCAGAATATCAAACTGATGATTTAGGTAAAGATGGACCACCAGAAATTACTGAATTAAATGATACCCTAATTGTGCCAATTAATGAAGAAACCTTAATATTTTTCTTGGAACAAGTTTTAGAATATGATCACCAGAACTTTTCTATTACCCTAGGAATATATATATGGTGTGAAGATTCTGGACATCCTGGTGACCGAGATAATTGGCAGAGTTTAATTATTAAGAATTTCAATTTATCAATTTCCTATGAGAAAAAAATTGACCAATTTTCATCAATATCATGGGAATATTTAGGAGACCAAATTGAAGCTGATGGATATAGAGTAGAAGTCACTGATGCAATATTTAATTTTGATTATCTTATTAATCCCCTATGGCCAACTTCATTATCTCCTAATTCAGAAATAAAGTTTTCTATTAATGATATTGAATATTCTGAAACCATTAAATTAAGCAGGGCTACAACAACTCTACAAAGCGTAAGTACCTTGGGTTTTGATGTTACAGATTTAATTCCAAATGATAAAGAAATCAATGTTTCAATTCAAGCATACTTAGCAGACGAGTTTATTCTATCAAATAATATAACTCTGTCAATCGACAACGTAATACTTATAATTACTTATGATGTTTTCATTCCAGTAGAAGAATCATATTTATTTCAATTGTTATTTGCTATAGCCGTTGTTGCTGCTGTCATACTGACAACTTATATTGTTTATTATCAAAAAGTTTTGAAGTATCCCAAGCCAGTACGAAAAGTTCGTAAGTATCGAAGTTCTCTAAATAAAGAAGTACCCCCTAGTAGGCCAATACTGGAACGTGAAAAAGCATTTAAAAATGAGTTTCAAGTAGAATTGAAAAAAGCATCAAAATTTCTAAAAGGTACCCCACTTAATGGAAAAGTATTAAGAGAAAAAATTATAGGAGAAATTGATAAAGAAACGTTAAAAATATCAGATGAAAAAATCAATAAATAGAAAAAATAATATAATTATTTTTAAATTTATTTTTATTAACATATTTTTAATGGGACAAATAATTTTATTGGAAATTAACTAATTTAAAACTAAATCTATTATTCAAAAAATACATACACTCAAGGGCTCTCATAATTGATAAATAATATAAAAGTCTTTAAATTAACGTATTCAGGAAATTTAGAAGAAATTTCGCAAGAAGATATATTACCCAGTTTCACATTATTTGATATTTTAACTTTTTATCTTTCAAATCAAAGACGCATGTATATTTGGATTAGTAAAAAAGCTCCGCAATCATTAAAAAGGCATATTCCTTCGATTCGAGAAATATTTTTAAAAGATTATCCAAATTTAAAAATACTACGTAATATCACCGTAGAATTTGGATCTGAACCAATGGCATTTTTTGAAGCTATTGAAATTTCAGAAAAGAAGTATAGGGATTATCTTAATGAATTAGAAACAAAGATGCTCCCTGTATTATCTGGAATAAATAGATTAAAAGATGAGGCAGATAAAAATTTTATTGCTGAAAAATATGAAAAATCAATTATTTTTGCTCAAAAAATTATAGATTTAGCAAAAGAAGTTGATGATAAGTCTCTTGAAGTAAATCTCCTCAATTTTATTGAAGAAGCAAAGTCTAGAGCAAAAGTTAAAGAGGTGCTAGAACAAATTGAAAAGGAGTGCACAATTAAAATGAAAATTTTTGATAATTTAAATAAAGCTGGAAAATATAAAGAAGCCCATGAAATAGTAATGGCGTTCCGAAAAAAATATGAACCCGATTATAATTTACTTTCAATATCAGTAGCCCAAGAATTGCTATTAAAAGATGATAATATGCTTTATAATTTAAAGCAAGAACAACAACTATTAAAAGAAGAGATTGATGTACTAGAAGGAAAAATAGAGGATTCAATATCCAATAACAAATTAAATCAAGCAGAAAGAATTTTAGAAGAAAGTAAAAGTATAACGGAAAAAATAATTGATGAAGAGATAATAAGTAAGTGGGATTCATTAAAAAACAATTTTTTAAAAATAAAGGAAATTAAAAAGGAAGAGATTGAAGAGTTAAATGATAAAGCTCTTAGATTTCTTAATAAACGTAATTTATTAGAAGCTATGGATATTTATAACGAAATTATTGATAGATTAGAGCAATATCTTGAATAAAT
Organism: Candidatus Odinarchaeota archaeon; assembly: GCA_048885325.1. Lineage (GTDB taxonomy): Archaea > Asgardarchaeota > Lokiarchaeia > Sigyniarchaeales > SOKP01 > SOKP01. The sequence goes on along the minus strand of JBHLPZ010000052.1, from coordinate 1,157 downwards.
ATTTTCATTTGTGTTTTTAATGAGTTTAGAGCCAGAAAAATTGGAAGATAGGAAAAAAAAGATCATCATTATTTCAGAGATTGACGAGTTAAAGGTAATTGCAAATAATCATTACATTATGGGCAAACACGATGATGCTATAAAAACCGCAAAAGAAATTATTAATCTTGCAAAAAAAGTTGAATTAAATTCTATAATAAGGGAGCAAGAAAAATTTATAACCAAAATATATCGAATTATTGAAAAAGAAGACCAGAAATCTTTTATCGTCGATAATTTTGAAGATTTAAAGATTAAATTTGAAGAATTATCCAAGAATGAAAGAATTGAGGAAGCGCATGAAATGGTAGAAAAATTCAAGCAAAAATATGGTAAAATACTTGAATTAAACCTGAATCTACCAATAAAAGAATTATTGGAAAAAGAACATGAAATATGGAATAGATATTCTACTGAGCAAAATGGCATAATAAGACAATTAGGACCACTTGAAATACAATTAGAAAGTTATTTAAGCACTAATAACGTAATATTAGCAAGAGAAACGCTCCAAAAAGCAAGACCCCTTTTAAAAGAACTTAAGAATACTAAGTTATTGGAACGATGGGGAACTATGGAAGCTATGTTTACTGAACTTAAAACTAGTTATGATTTTCGAGAGGAAATCGAAAAATCATTGGAAGAAATTGCGAAATTAACAAATGAATATAACTTTGATGAAGCTAAAAAATTATTGAAATCTATAAACCAAATAATCGAAGAGAAAACTTTTATTGATTATAAAAAAGAGGCTAAAATCAAGGAGAGGTCAATCCTCGATGCAGAACAAAAATATAACAAACTTTTAAACGATATCGAAACTTTAGAGAATTTAGTCGAAGAAAATATCAAAAAATTCTTATTTAATGACGCTATAAATAATTGTAAACAAATAATAAAAATATCAAGATTTATTGGAAAAATAAATTATGTGGATAAATATTCTAAATACATTACTGATATTGAAAATAAAGTTCAGGAATATGATAAATTTGAACACTTCAGAGGAAACATTCTTTCTGTAAATAAAGAGGCATTAAATGCATTAAATATGGGAGATTTTTCATTAGCACTGAACAAATTTAAAGAAATTAGAGAAAAATTAGTAAATTTTACAA
>JBHLPZ010000051.1:0-16941 GCA_048885325.1 Candidatus Odinarchaeota archaeon | reverse complement strand
TATATAATACAAATGAAACAGATATTTTATTTCCAAAATGTAATTTCTTAAGAAAAAGAGTAATTTATCAAAATTACTTATCCATTACCATTTTTAATAATTTCAAAATTCTCTCTTCATCAATATCTTCAATAGAGTTAACTTTAAGATGTCTCATTATTTTACCACTTCCTTCTAAAAGTGAAATCTCTTTTTTTGTTAAATTCTTAATTGAGAAACCCAGATTGACGTGTGTTTTTAGAGCAACGATATAATATTTATTTCCATAATAGGGAACTCCATATTTCATTTCTTCTTTAATATCAGGGAACGTGTTTAATATAATCCCCCTTAATTTTTGACAAATCTCTTTCTGGAGGGAGTTCTGTTTTTCCATATATTCTTCAACTTCCTTATCCATACTCTTGATTACAATACAATCCTATAAAATTTTATTTGAAATTGAAATAAGATACATATTTTAATTAAAATGGTTTCTTTTGATTAATAGTATTTTATAATAAAATAGGTGTTAAGCTCGAACTCCAAGCATAAATTATTAACTTTAGAAAATATTAGAAAAGGAATTTTAGGGGGATTTTATTTTTTAAAATACAGAGTAAGAAAAATTCCTTTAGGAGTCAATTATGATTTAACATGGCAATGCAATTTAAAATGTAGTCATTGTTATTTCATAGCTTCTTCTAAAGAATTAAGTACTGATTCTGCAAAAAATAAAGAAGAATTAACAGACGAGCAGTGGTTTAAGGTATTTAAATACCATAGTGATATGGGAATTATAAGTGCTTCATTAACTGGAGGAGAACCTACTCTTAGAATGGGTTTAATCGATCAAGCTGTAAAATTATTTCCATCAGTCCAGATCGCTTCAAACGGAATTATAAAGTTACCTTGGTTTAAGCATCGTAAACAACCTGTTTATTGGGTAAGTCTTGATGGTGGAGAAGAAATGCATAATACTATTCGGGGTGCAACAATTTTTCATAAAGTAATTGAAAATATTGAAGATGATAAAAGGGTTTTAATATCAACCACCATAACTGCTATGAATTATAAAGAAATTGAGCGCGTAGTGAAAATTGCATATGAGGCAGGTGTCTCAGGTCAATTTTTTTTAATATATACAGGATATCCCAACGATCCGTTATTAATAAAAGGAGAAAAATTAAAATATGTTACTGGGAATATATTAAAGGTTATGAGGGATTATGGTGATTTCATTTTAATTTCTAAGAAAATGCTTGAATTGTACATTACAAAAGAGTTTATAGAAAATTGCATTTTTAAAAGAGGAGGGGTAAAAAGTTATTACCCTAATGGTCAACGGAAATTCTGTGTTATGGGTAATTCACCACTATTATGTGAAAATTGCGGGTGTATTGTACCTGTAGCATCTTATGCTCTTTCTAAATTTGATTCAGAGACCATAGATAAAATAAAAAGATTCCCTTTTTAGAGAAAAAATTTAATTTACAGGATAGCTAAGATGCTAGTAAACCAATAGGAGCAAATATTCTGATTATACTTTTCATGCTTATCATTTAGAATCTATAATTTAAAAAGTATTTACAGTTTTTTTTTCATTTATAAAATCAATACCTCTATCATATAACACAAAATTACAAATGCTTGATACAATATAATACGTTAATTTATTTAGGGTATTTTCTCTAAAAATATATTATTTTATTTCAAATAATTAATCAAGGATTTGATAATGTATTCAATAATTAATAAAAGAAAAAGAATAAATCTGAATAAATTTCTTGACTATGATAAGTCTAAGGATCAATTTTATGAAAATATCTATTTAAAAGAGGAAAAGTTTGTTTTAAAAATTCCTTTAAATCTTGATGAGGAAAAGTATAGTAATATAATTATTGAACCATTTGATTTAACAAAACATACATATTTAGTAGCTTATTAATAAATAAGCGTAAATTATATTTGGAAATCAAGCAGGATAATAAAAATTTATTAGATTTATAGTATAAAGAATAATTTGAGTTTTTTATTGTAATTATTGCACTTATTTTTAAATAGTTAAAAGTACTACTGTATCAAGAAATTTACTCAATATGCTAAATAATGGAATTATCTGAAGAGCAAATTAAAAGGTACTCAAGACAAATTGTTTTAAAAGAAGTGGGAGGATTAGGGCAAGAAAAGTTATTGTCTTCGAGAATAACATTAATAGGTTTAGGAGCTCTTGGATCTCCTGCAGCATACTATTTAGCTGCCGCTGGGATTGGAAATCTGAGAATTATTGATTCCGATGTAGTTGAAATATCGAATTTACATAGACAAATCCTTCATTTCACAAAAGATCTCTATCAAGAAAAAACTAATAGTGCATATCGCAAACTGAAATTATTAAATCCTGACTGTAATATTGAAATAGTTAATGAAAGAATTATTGCACGTAATGCCAAAAGGATACTTAAAGATTCAAATTTTGTAGTAGAAGGTTCTGATAATTTCCCAACTAAAATGTTAATAAATGATGCTTGTATTAATTTAGGAATACCATTTACAATTGCTGGAGTTTTACGGTTTCATGGACAAATAATGACAGTAATTCCAGAAGATAAGACAGCATGCTATAGATGTATATTTGGAGATTTGAATGGAGAGAATATTGGTATGTCTTGCTCTGAAGCAGGAGTGATTGGGTTTATTCCCGGGATCTTAGGTTGTTTAGAAGCAAATGAGGCTCTTAAATGTATTCTTAAAATTGGAGAATTGGTCATCAATAAAATTCTTTATATTGATCTTCTTAGAAATAGCTTTAATTTTGTAGATGTTTATAGAGACGCAAGTTGTATTGCATGTGGTGATGATTCTAAAGATTTAGTCGAAATTATGCGATATGGGGGGGATAATGTATGTCAATAAACGAAACAAAAGAAACTGAAAAAGCGGTTATGAAACATTTGGATATAAGGGGAAGAGTCTGTCCAATGACATTTGTTTATACTAAACTTTCTCTTGAAAAACTTAATAGGGGGGATATATTGGAAGTTCTTTTAGATTTTCTTCCTGCTGTAAAGAATGTACCCGAAAATTGTAAGCGCCAAAATTTAGCAGAATTATTAGAAGTTAAAGAAATTGATCCAGATAAAAATACTTGGGTTTTGAAGCTAAAGAAACTCTAGTGATCAATGCGGAGATTAATGCAATACAGAAAAAAGACTAAATTTTTAGGGATAGGATTAATTTCAGGGGGTTTAGACAGTTTAATAGAATCATTAATACTAAAGCTCCAAGATATTGAACTCCTCCTCTTTATCAATAATTACTGTTTTTAACACTAATTTTTAGAATTATAAAAAATTTTATTTAGCTATTGTACCTACATCAATGTAATTTTAGTTTTAAACTTCAAATAAATCTGTAGATAAATATCTTTCTCCAGTATCTGGGAAAATTATCACAATATTTTCACCCTTCTTAAAGTCTTTTGAGACAATATAAATACCTGCCCAAGCTGCTGCTCCAGCAGATACTCCAACAAAAATTCCCTCTAACTTAGCTAATTTTCTTGTGGTTTTTACAGCATCCTCATATTCAACTTGAATAACTTCATTATAGACCTCAGTATTTAATACATCAGGTACAAATCCAGCGCCTATTCCTTGAATTTTATGTGAACCAGGTTGACCTCCCGACAATACTGGAGAATCTTTCGGTTCCACTGCATACATTTTTACATGATCTCCAATTCTCTTTCTAAGTATTTCGCCTACACCAGTGATTGTTCCCCCAGTTCCTATCCCTGCTACAAATCCATCAATTTTACCTTCCAAATCATTATATATTTCTTCAGCAGTTGTCCTACGATGAATTTCAGGATTTGCCTTATTTTTAAATTGTTGTGGTATAAATATTTTATCATTTTCTTTAGATAATTCTTCAGCCTTTTCAATAGCTCCTTTCATTCCTTTCGCTGCTGGAGTTAATATTAATTCAGCTCCATATGCTTTTAATATCTTTCTTCGTTCAATTGACATACTATCAGGCATTGTAAGAATTAATTTATAACCCTTCACTGCACAAACTAATGCTAACCCTATACCGGTATTACCTGAAGTAGGCTCAACGATGATTGTATCTCTATTAATAATATTTTCCTGTTCAGCTTTCTCAATCATTGACATACATATCCTATCTTTAACACTAGCACCCGGATTAAAGGATTCAAGTTTTGCATAAATATTTGGTTCAATATCTTTTGTTATTCTATTTAGTTTTACTAATGGTGTATTACCTATTGTTTCTATAATGTTATTATATAGTCTTCCCATAATCAGATTCACTCCTCAAAAATTTTATTAAGATCTATATCCCATCTCCATCTTGATAATAAATTTCAATTTTCTTATCTTTTGGTTCTCTTTCAATATTAAATTCTTTTTCTAGATATTCAAGTCTAGAATTAATAGTTGAGAGAGTAATTGCAAGAGGATCAGGTAGATCACCGTGGGATAAATCAATTTTTTTAATTTTTTGCCCATTGCGAGAAATAACTCTTCCAGGAACACCTACAACAACGGAATTTTCAGGGACATCATTTACAACAACTGAGTTTGCTCCGATTTTTACATTGTTACCAACCATTATAGGTCCTAATAATTTTGCACCAGTTCCCACAACTACATTATCTCCAATAATAGGATGTCGCTTAATTGGATCTGATGAGGTTCCTCCAAGAACCACACCTTGATATATTGTAACATTATCACCAACTTTTGCAGTCTCACCAATGACAACCCCGCCTCCATGATCAATAAAAAAATCTTTTCCAATTTCAGCTCCAGGATGGATTTCAATTCCAGTTATTTCTCTAGTGATTTCAGAAAGATATCGAGGAATAAATGGCATTCCAATTTTCCAAAAAAAATGCGCAATACGATGTAATAAAATTGCTTTTATTCCTGGGTAACTAGTTAATACTTCTAAAATAGAATGTGCCGCTGGATCTTTATTAAAAGCAGCACTAACATCAGAAACGAAAAAATCTAGGATTTTTTGGAGATTTCTATCGATTTCAATGTGATCTAGTTCATTTATCTTAAATTTTAGATTTAGAATGCATTCAGCACAATAATTGTAATATTCTTTTTCTTTAGAACCTAGAGTTTTGCCGCAATTTAAACAATTTAAAAAATCTTCCATATTTCAATCTTAAAATGATCTTTAAGAAAGGGAGATTATTTATCAATAAAAAATTAAGTGCAATTTTTTCACATATATTAAAAATACTTTCTTTTATCCACCTGCTATTGCAGGAAGAAAAGAAATTTCATCTCCTTGATGAATAATTGTATCTAAACCATTAAAAGAGCGAATATCTTTTCCATTTAATCCCAAAATTATGTATTTACTTAATGCATCTGGAGAATTCATAATAATTTTCTCAAATTCTTTACCAAACTTTAAGTTCAATTTATTAATTATATCTTTAATGCTTGAGTTCTCATCAATAGAGAGAACAAAAACCTTTTTCCCAGTAATATCTGCTAATAGAGATAAAAAAGCAATTTTTACATCAATCATTAAATTATCAGCTAAAGTTATATTTCTAAATTATAATTAAATTCATTAAATGATCAGTAATTTAGGTAATTAATTATTCTCATTATAAAATTTAATTAATATTCTGTTAAAAGCAGATATTAAATAATTAAATCAAAGTGATAGGTATTTGGAGAGATAAATTGAATATTGGGCACCTTTCTACTGCTTATCATACTAATTTTATTCTAATGGAAAGCGAGCATTTGGAAAAAGATATTAATAGAAAAATCAATTGGATTTTATTTGGGACCGGACCAGCTATGGTTAAAGCTTTCAAGAATGAAGAATTAGATATTGGTTATATGGGATTACCTCCTGCAATTATCGGTATTGATAAAGGAGTCCTTATAAAATGTGTTGCTGGTGGCCACATTGAAGGGACTGTTATGATTGCCAAAAAACCATACAAAACCATGGTCGATTTTAACAATAATATGGAAAATGTACTTTCTCAATTTAGGGGAAAAGTTATTGGTGTTCCTAGTAAGGGTTCTATACATGATGTTATTTTGAATTATTACTTAAAAAAATATAAATTATTAGAGGAAGTGAAAGTAAAAAATTATCGACAACCAGAATTTATTGCCATTGATATGAAAGAAGGTGTTTTAGAAGGTGGAGTAGGTACTCCAGCATTAGCAGTATTTGCATCTACAATTCTAGATTCCCAAATAATTATCGAACCTAACCATTTATGGCCAAATAATCCTAGTTATGGCATATTTTTCCATTTAAATATCATTAAAAATCAGCCTCAGTTAATTATTAAATTTCTTGAGCATCATAAAAAGGCGTCGTATTTACTCAGAACTTCTCAATCATTAGCAGCAGAGAAAATTGCTAAATCTTTTGAAATTATTGATAAAAGCTATGCAAAATCAGTTTTAATGATTTCACCAAAATATTGCATATCACTTTCAGAAGAATATGTAAATACTACAATGGATTTTGTAAAAGCACTTCATGAATTAGGCTATATTAAAAAAAATCTTAAAAAGAATGATATTTTCGTAACTGATTTTGTTCAAAAAGTACATCCTGAAAAAAATCATTACTTTAAGTAGTATTAATTTCTTTAACCACACTTTAAGTGAAGATCGGTTGCTAATTTTTGAAAGAATTAGAAAAAATAAATCTAATTCAATCTTTATCATCTATTAGAGAGAAGAATAAAAACATTCGTTTTATTATGGGCGAAACCCATTATTTATCTTCAATTTAATAAAAAGAAAAAGAAAAAAAGAAAAAAGAAATTCAATCCTATAATAAAATAAACAAGCAAATTATAATACAATGAAATTCATTAAGGGTTGAATAATAATTGAATTATATTTTCCTTTTTTTGAATATGAGTCTTTAAAATTTATAAGGTTAAATGCAATTTTTGCATCTATAAATTAATCTCCTATCAAATTAAACAGATATATTTCTATAACAATTAACTTTTTTTTTTACATTAATAATTATATTAATTATATTATGAAATTAGATAATATCGATAAGCAAATTATAAATATTCTATTTAACAATGGACGAGAAAACTTAATAAATATCGGAGAGAAAGTAACTAAAACAGATCAATCAATTATGAGCCATACTGGTGTTAAAAAAAGAATTAGAAAACTATCAAATTCAAAGATTCTTAAGATTCAAGGAAATATTAATATTAATGAATTAGATTATAAGGCTTGCTTGATTCTTTTAGAAATGAAAAATTATGATGAGGTTAAGAAAATTCTCAATGCATATTCTGAATGTCCAAGAGTTTTTATTTTAGCCCAAATCACAGGTCAATATAATTTAATTATGGGTATAATTGGTCAAAACATAGATGTCTTACATAGATATATAAATTATTGCGGTCCCACTAATAAAGATGGTATATTACATTCTGAAATACTATTTATCTCCGATTTAAAAACTCCAGAGTATCTTCCGCTAAATCTTTTTAGTAAAAAAAGTCGAGAAATTAAATGTGGAAATATATGTAATGAATGTGAAGCTTTTTTGGATGGTAAATGTGATGGATGTGGCGATTTTTGATAGAACTCCCTTTTTTTTATTACATATCTATATTTATTAATTAGTTTCATTTTGAAACTAAATATTAAATTTAGTTTTAGATTGAAACTGGGACTAAACTGACCGTTTAAATTCATTCTAGTAGATAAAAATTATATAAGATAATTATTTTTTATAAATTGAACAATTAAATAGATAGTCACATTATTCCAACATAGGTGGTTAAATGATAGTAGAGGATTTATATTATATTACGAGTTATGAAGAAAAAAATGATTTATTTTCCTTATCTCCATCAAGTAAATTTATTCTGTATTTGTTAAAGCAAAGAGGACCATTAAAGGAGAAGGAGATTTTGAATAAAACCCTTCTACCTAAACGTACAGTAGCCTACGCTTTAAGAAAACTTCAAGAGAAAAGTTTCATTAAAAAATCTAAAGGTAAAGAGGATAAACGTATAAGCATTTTTGAAAGTCTTATTTAAGAATTGGCTAGCCACCATTTTTTATTTTAATAAAAATTTGGAGTTGAAAATATATGAGTAAAGATAAAAAAACAATTTTATATGTTCAGACAAGTGATGATCCAGAACGTCAATATTCTCCGTTAGTGTTAGCGCAAACTGCTAAAGCAATGGATTTAGATCCAACAATTTATTACCTAGGAACTGGATTAAGAATATTGAAACCTGGAGAAGCTGAGAAGATTAAGCTTGGATCTTTTCCAAGTGTAAAAGAAATGATTGACAAAACTTTAGGAATGGGGATTGAAATCTTAGTTTGTGAAGCCTCAAAAAGAATGTTAGGTTGGGAAAAAGTTGATCTTATTCCAGGAGTGAAAATAGTAGGGGCCGCAACATTGAATGATTTAGTTTTAGATGCAGATGCAACTCAATGGTTCTAATTAATTCATAAAAGTAAAGTTATGAATCAAAAAATATAGAAAATTCTTCAATAATAATGGGAAAAAATTAATTTAATTATTGATGTCCTCTATTTTTACAACAACTTTCACACAGAAACTCTGTAAATGAAATAAACCCACAATTTTCCATATAACATTCCCATTCATTTTTTTCTTCATTAAATGATATGCTATAACCGCAATCTAATGGTAAAGTCTCAACAATTTTACCACATCCACTGCACCTTAAACTCATTTATAAATCACCTTTTTTTAATAATCTTAGATTTAACAATATTCTATGCATGAATTTGGGTTTTAAATATTCCTATAATATTTTAAGCAGAAATAACAAGAAATTATCAATTTAGGAAAGTTTTAGATATTATCTCTTTATAAGATATAATAAAAATTCAGTTAAACATTAAAAATAGTATTTCTTGTTTCTATTCAGATATATATAAAGAGTTTATGCTGTTTTTTCAAAATTAATTTATATAATTTTGCTAACACTTTAACTATTTTAAACGATTAAATATTTTAGTATATAATTATAATTTTATTTTTTATATCTAATTAATCAAATTAAACTATTCTGTGTGAAAATTACTTGTTTGACAAAAATTATCTATATAAGTTGGAATTAAAAAAACAAGAATGGGAAAAAAAGTATAAGAAATTAAAAGAAAGGGACTCTAAATTCGTTACTGATTCTGAAATTCCAATTAAACCCCTATATACACCATTAGATGTAAAAGGTGATTACTTTGAAAAAGTTGGATTTCCTGGAGAACCTCCATACACTAGAGGTCCGTATCCAAACATGTATAGAGGAAGGCATTGGACTATGAGATTATTTTCTGGTCATGGAACACCAGAAGAAACCAATAAGAGATGGAAATATTTATATGAAAATGGAGAAACAGGGTTCAGTGCTGCTGTTGATGCACTTACATTCAATGGGATTGATCCCACTAATCCCGATGGAGCACCTGAAGTTGGAACCTCTGGAGTGCCTCTTTATTGTATTGATAGTTTATTTGCTTTAACTGAAGAAATACCTATTGATAAAGTTAGTGTAGCACTAGTAGTTGAACCCTTTACCTGTGCTCCAGTTTGCTCCATGTACTTTAATATGGCAAAAATACGAGGTTATGATATAAGCCAATTAATGGGAACAACTCAAAATGATATCCTAACTATGACTGTTGGGTATATTCCTTATAAGAATAGCCCTCCTAACCATTTACTAAGATTAGCTTGTGACTTTATTGAATGGACAGTTCCAATGAAAAATGTACCAAAGTGGCATCCTATTAATTTTACTGGATATAATTACCGTGAGGGTGGAATAGATGCAATTCAAGAACTAGGATTTGTATTTGCTAGCGCTTGTTCTCATATTGATAACTTAATCGAGAGGGGATGGAAAATTGATGATTTTGTTAACAGATTAGCATTTCATTTAGCAGCACACAAAGATTTTTTTGAGGAAATCGCTAAATATAGAGCTGCGAGGAGAATCTGGGCAAAATTAATGAAGGATAGATATAATGCGCAAGATGAACGAAGTTTACAATTTCGATTTCATGTGCAAACAGCTGGAAGCTCCTTAACTGCTCAATTACCGATGATAAACATTGTACGAACTGCGATACAAGGATTAGAAGCTAATTTAGGAGGATGTCAATCACTACATACAAATTCTTATGACGAAGCAATTTGTTTACCTTCAGAGGAAGCAGCATTGGTTGCTTTAAGAACACAACAAGTCATTTCGGACGAAACTAGAATTACTAACACTATTGATCCTCTAGCAGGTTCTTATTATGTTGAATGGCTCACTGATGAGGTTGAGGAAAGAGTATGGAAATACATGGACAGGATTGAAAAAGTTGGTACAATTGATAAAGCATTATCTACTGGGTGGTTATACAAAGAAATGAGAGATGCGTTTCATAAAAGAAGAATGCATCTTGAAAATGGTGAGGAAATTATGCTTGGGGTGAATAAATATCCTGTTTCTTATGATACTGTGACTGATGTCTTTAGGACTAATGAAAAAGCAATTGAAATTGAAGTTAATAGGATTATGAAATTAAAGGAACGTCGAGATAATGTAAAATTGGAAAAAATCTTGGATAAACTAAGAGATGTCTGTGAAAAAGAGGAAAATGTTATGCCAACTGTTATGGAGGCCACAAAGGAAGGAGCAACAGTTCAAGAGGTTTGTGATATCTATCGTGAAATCTATGGAATTTGGGAACCACCACTCGCCATTTAATTTAGGAGGTGTATATACTGACTGACAAAAAAATAAGGGTATTAATGAGTAAACCAGGAATAGATGGGCATTGGCGTGGAGGTATTGTAGTTTCTCGAGCTATAAGAGATGCAGGCATGGAACTTATTTTTGGAGGTTTTCAAAACGTTAAACAAATTGTTGAGGCGGCTATTCAAGAGGATGTAGATGTAATTGGTCTAAGTATACATTCTGGTGCTCATTTTGCATACACTCAACAACTCCTAGATCTTTTGAAAGATCGAGGAGTATTGGATAATATAATGATTTTACTTGGGGGTGTAATCCCTGCCAAAGATTTTGCTAAGTTAAGAGAGATGGGTGTTGCAAATATCTATGGACCTGGTTCAATGACTTCAGATATTGTTGATTTTATTCAAACACATGTCAAAAAATAAAAAAGACATGTAATATTTTTTTATATAATTTGTATAATATAGCTTATTTCTTCCCGGGGATGTGAATAATTGAAAAATTCCTATCATATCGATACATTAGTTAACCAATTTAGGAAAAAAAATAAAATTGCGCTTGCAAAGCTAATTTCTGTTATTGAGAATGAACCTGAAAGGGCTTATGAGGTATTTAGACACTTTGAAGATATTAAAAATGATTCGTATATTATTGGAATTACTGGATCTCCTGGTGTGGGAAAAAGTACTTTAACTGGTGCCATTACCCAGAAATTACTAGATCAAGGTAAATCTGTAGGAATAATTTGTGTGGATCCCACATCTCCTTTCAGTGGTGGTGCTTTTTTAGGAGATAGAGTACGAATGACTAATATTACTCTACATCCAAATGTATTTTTACGTAGTCTTGCTTCAAGAGGATATAAAGGTGGAATTTCGCGGGCGGTGTTTGATATAAGTTTATTGTATGAAGCTTGGGGAATGGATGTAATTATTATTGAAACTGTAGGTGTTGGACAAGCGGAGTTTGATGTTTTTAACTTGGCTTATACTATAGTTGTCGTTCTTGTCCCTGGATATGGTGATGCTATTCAAATGCAAAAGGCAGGCATTATAGAAATTGGAGATATCTATGATATCAATAAAGCTGATTTAGGTGGGGAAGATATAGCCGTTCAGATAGAGATGATGCTTGACGATACAATTTTTCAATCCGGTTGGAGACCACCTGTTTCAATGACAGATGCCATTAACGGAGAAGGTATTGATGATCTCTTACAAAATATTTGGGATCATAAAGAACACGTTGAGCTTTCAGGCCTTATTAATAGAAAGAAAAAGAACCGCTTTAAATATAAAATAAAAGAATTAATTTATTCTAAAATAGAAAATTTAGTCTCCAAGAACCTTATCAATGAAGATGAGATTGACGACATAATCAAAAACGCATTAGATGATGGAAAATTTAAGATCTATCAAACAATTCATAACAAATTTGAAGATGTAAATTTCGAGATAAAAAAGAAAAATTAGACTTTTTTTTTATACTAATTTCTTATATTGTTCTAAAAGTGCACCTTAAACCTTTATAAATAGATTGATTTCTTATTTTACAATGATATTAAAAATTAAAAGATAAAAAAAATGAATCAAAAAGGCAATAAAATCAAAAATAAAATTGTATCAATTTCTACCAGCATTTCTTCATTTTTCATCCCAATTTTCCAATATGTTCCTTGCACTGCTGTATGGTTTGGTATAATGAGTGTACCTGTAATCACATATATAGCTCTCTTCTTTCAAAATCCAGGAATTTTACTCTATGATCTTAGATTTTTATTTAAAATTCCTGGAACTTACATTGCACTAGTTGGATTTACATTTTACATTTACGCTTTAATTTTTCAAATAACTCATAGAAAACAGTTAATTCGTAGAGGTCCTTATAAATTTGTCAGACACCCTCAATATTTAGCTTTTATAATAATGACATCTGGTATGACTTTAGTGGCATTTCAGACTTCCCCAATTGTGGATTTTAATCCTTTTAATATTAGTAGCTATACTATTATCTTATTTATTTGGATAGGGGAAGTTTTGGTATATATAATATTAGGTAAAATCGAAGATATTGCATTAAAATCTAAATATAGGGATGAATATTTAAAATATGTAAATAGTGTACCTTTTATGGTTCCATTTTTGAGATTGAACAAGAAAAAAGAAGAATAGAAGCAAATGGCAAAATGTAAACTTAAGTTAGATAAGATTTTATTAATAAATCTTATTTTAATCCCAATTTCTATTATTTTATTAATTTTAACTCTTTATTCATTATTTTCCTTGGAAGATGTATTTGGTGAACCAGTAAATACTGTTATTAAACTTTTTATAATTATACTGTCAATTACAGTAATTATCCTAGTGTCTCTTTCTATCGTCATATCTGTTAAGGAGTACAAAAATCGATTTACACGAAAACAAGTCTTTTATAGTGGCAGATCAAGATTAACTTTAAAAGAAATATTTGAAAATGAAAATCGTAAAAATATTATAAAATTAATTCTTGAAAATCCAGGAATTCACCATAATGAGTTATTGAGAGAATCTAATATCCAAAAAGGACAATTGCAGTGGCATTTAGAGGTACTTTTAAAATATAATATTATTAGGAAAGAAAAATTTGGACAATATTCAGTATATTTTCCAATAATGAACAGCATTGAAACATTAGAACTCTTCGAAAATGGATTAGCAAAATCAGAAACTACTACAAAAGTTTTCAAAATAATTCAGAAAACACCAGGGATTTCATCTTCTGAGATTTCTGATAAAATTAATCTTGCGCGAAACACTGTTAAATATCACGTCGATAAACTATCAGAGAATAATTTAATTCAGTTTAAAAAAAAGGGTCGAAAAATAGAACTATACCCCAAAGAATTGTAATTATTTGGTAAGCATTAAAAAAAAATAATCAGAATAATTACTTCTTCAATTAAAGATTTAAAAATAGTAATTAAGTTTAAATCCCTTCTCATCTGACTTAATCATTATGTCATTAATAAGTGAATTATATAAATAGAGAGTCAAATTGAAAAGAATGTTTCACTCTATGAAAAGTATGGATTTTATGTTTATAAGAAAAAAGATCTTTCAGAACCAATGAATTTACCATTTTGGTTTATGATTCGAGACTCAAAATAATTTACATCATTATTTTTGTAATTCATTAAATTAATAATTGGTGGAATTTATTTTCTCTTTAGTTTCTATCCCAAATTTAAAAGTTTTAATCTTCCAGGGTCCAATTTTTAACTTATCAGGCTCTAATATTGAAATTTGATTGTAATTTAAATCTAATTCGATTAATTGATTTAGGATGTGCTTACTTTTTAATTTTATATGCAATTCCTCATTTGTAGGATTAAATAATCTAAGATATATTCCATCCTTACGTCTCCATAAATTTATAACGGATATAGGAGGTTCTATAGAAATAAACTCATCATCAAGCTTAGCAATTTCAAAATCTTTATCGTGACTAATTCCTAATAATTTAAAATAAAATGAATTCACATATAATAAAGGATTTGAATTATTTTCCTCAGTAATTGATATAGCAAATTCATATATTCCTTTACTTTTTATTAAGTTTTGTATCTCAAATGTTTTACGATTGATAATGAATTTTTGACTATTTTTTTGAATATAAATTATACCTTGATTTATCCCTTTTAACCATATAAAATCTAAAGTCTGGATTTTTGATTTTTTAGTTTCTTCAATTCCAAAGGGATAATTTCTAATAGTCTTTTTAATTTTTAATTTTGGCATAAGGATAACTGATTCTAAGGAATTAGAATCTAAAAGGAATTCTAATCTATTAACTCCGTTATATTGAATTATCTCTAGATGAAAAGCTTTAGCTTTCGATGTTCCTCTAATTATATACTTACTTTCGATATTACCAATAAATTTTTCATTTAAATGCAATTTATACCGATATTTGGATTGAAATTTCAATTCATAAACTGTAATTTTCTTAAATTTCACTTCAATAGTTTCTAAATCATCAGAGATCTTTAGTTCATAAAGAAAAGAAGAAGAGGGTTCAGCCATCAAACCTTTATTATTTTGTCCTGTAAATTTATAAATTTTATATCCAAATCCAGGAACATCTGCTATAAACTTTAATTTAGAATCTTTTAATTGGTAATTAATTTTTTTACCGTCTCTTATGAGAAAATTATTTAATGGAATCTCAAAATTTGATTGAATTGAAATTATATCGCGTCTTGGATAAGGATTTGGATTAAAAACCAGTATATTGTCAAAAGAATCTGTTTCTTTCTTTTTATTCTTTCCTAATATTTCACATAAATCGATAAGGGAACTTCTAATAAAATTATCGATTTTATTTTGGATTTCTTTATGTATTTGGATACAGAGCTCAGAAATAGTACAATTACTTTCTTTCAAGTCAAATTCTTCTAAAATCTCCTTATTTAGCTGAAGTTGAGAATAATCTCCTGTTCGAATAAATGGTACAGCATAACAATCATGAGCTTGAGTAATTAATAATTTTTTCCAAATTTCATTAAAAAATACATCATTAGAATTCTTATTGTAAAATCCCAAAAT
Organism: Candidatus Odinarchaeota archaeon; assembly: GCA_048885325.1. Lineage (GTDB taxonomy): Archaea > Asgardarchaeota > Lokiarchaeia > Sigyniarchaeales > SOKP01 > SOKP01. The sequence continues at coordinate 1,581 of JBHLPZ010000051.1, read as the reverse complement.
AGAATTTATAACTTCAGCTGTTAAAATACTTATCTCAGAATTCTTGTTTTGTAGAAATAATTCTGAGTAAACAAAAATATGATCTGCGATCTTAAAATCGTCCCGTTGATATTTAAATTCACCCTCTTTCTCTACTTTTTTGAAAAAATCAGTAGACAATAAAAATTTACCAAAAATTTCTGAAAATCGTGAAATTCGCCAAACATCTTCTTGATAAGGATGAGGATTTACAAAGTCTTCAATAGAAGAATATAAAATATAGTCAAAAAATGGAAAAGAAATTGCTTGAAATAATAGATTAGGAATTTCTTGAAAAAATGCTCCATGCCAATATTCTCCATTGAAAATTCCTGATTGATTAATAATTGCTTCTATGAAGGTATTATCCAAGCCTATCCAATCAATATATGCCGAAGCGGATGTTGGATTTATTCCTAATAAACGTGTTCTTAAAGAACTATATTTAATATTAAATCCTTTTAAAATTTGAGGGATTTGGGGATGAAGTGAGCTTTCCGAACTGTAAAAAATGTTAGATTCTAATCCTAACTCTCCTAAAACTTTGATACCAAATTCAAATTGTTTTATATTGGATTCAGCACCTATAATTAGGCTATATGGCTGAGAGTAAGTAGGATTAATTATTTCATGCTTTCCAGGTTCATATAATTTTAAAAACTCAGAAAATTTATCATAGTAATTATTCCATAACCATTCTAAACAGCATATTGCAATTTCAAGATTATAAGGCTGATTTGTTTTAATAGATAAACGCATTTTTCTTAACAAATTATCCAAAGCATAGTTTGGAGAGTCAAATTCGCAAAATCCAATATCATTAATAATTACACCTCCATGAGCTCCAAAAATATAATAAATAGGTAAAAGAAGTTCACGATTTACCAGCCGATTTAATTTTTTTAATGTTTTTTTAAATAAATTAAATGCTTCTTGATTGTATTTTCCTTCTAAGCTTTTTAACTGCTTAATATTCTTTTTAATTTTACTATAATTAACTCTACTTTTTCTGATAATGTTTTTCTCAAAAAATTCTTTAACTAAGTTAAAAATTTTTTCCAATGCTATAATATCTTCTAAATCCATGCTGAACTCAAATAATAAGCATTTTATTTTTAACTTTTACATAAAAGATTCTTCTATTTCAATATCTGTTGGGTCTCTACCATGTTAAATACTTTTCTTTTCGCGGCTAAAAGTTCACCTATAAAGTATTTTATCAGAAATTTAGTAATCGAGGAAACTTTTTCTCCATATTCAACTCAGTTTGAATTATTTCATCTAGTAATTCCTCTCTATCTCGACCAGAAAATATTTCTAGTTTCCTAATACTTAAGGGGTCAACTTTTTCTCGTAATAATCTGATTTCTTTTACTGTTGGTGGTTTAGTCTTTTTTAAATCTTTAGGGATAATTAGTTCAAAACCAGTTGACTCCTTTATAGTCTCGATATCAACACCCGTATGAACAGAAGCTACTCTCATCCCTTTGCTTTTATCATCGAAATCTAAATAAGCTAAATTAGTTATCACACACTGAGGACCAGAACCACCGCATATAGAAG
>JBHLPZ010000050.1:0-17112 GCA_048885325.1 Candidatus Odinarchaeota archaeon | reverse complement strand
ACTGGGGAAATACCTTCTGATAAAGGTGTATAAGCCCTACGACCATCTGGTGTGGCACCTGTCACTTGACCGAAATAAACATGAACTGTTGTAGGAAGAAGATTGATACGATGCACTCCACCTCTGGTATTAGGACGATTATTAATAGCATTATACACAATGTTAAAAACTTGAGTAGTTAATGAATCAGCATAATCATTATCATTTCCATACTTTGGAGTTTTATAGATTAGCATCTGGCGGATAAAATCATATCCTTCAAAATTATTATCTAAGCTTTTTATCAATTTTTCCATGGGTACATTTTTTGTATCAAATACATTATACTTTAAAGAAGCCAAACAATCTGTAATACTACCCATTCCTACAACTTGAATATAAGATGTGTTATATTTAGCTCCACCATTGTTGTAATCCTTCCCATTCTTAATACAATCATCGATCAATATTGATAGGAAAGGTGCTGGATTTTGTGCCCAAATTCGTTCAATTATCTGATTTCCTTTGATCTTAATATCTACAAAATGCTTAATTTGTGCATTATAAGCCTTGAAGAGATCCTCAAAAGTTTCAAACGATATTGGATCACCAGTTTTCAATCCAATCTGTTTTTTAGTTATCGGATCAAAACCATTATGAAGCGTTATTTCAAGTATTTTTACTAAGTTAAAATACCCTGTTAGAATGTATGCTTCTTTCCCAAAAGCACCAGATTCAACACAACCACTTGCTCCACCATTTCGAGCATCTATCAAAGATTTTCCTTGATTAGTTAATTCTTGGATTATGGCATCTGTATTGAAAACTGAAGGCTGTCCAAAACCAGTTTTAATAATTTCAAGCGCTCGATTTAAAAATTCATCTGGAGTTTTACTACTTATCTGAACATTACTACTTGGTTGAATTATCCTCATTTCTTCAATTACATCTAAAAGCATATAAGACATTTCATTAACTCCATCAGAACCATCCTCCCTAAGGCCACCGATGTTAATATTACAAAAATCAGTATAAGTATTGCTTTCTTCTGCTGTTACTCCAACTTTGGGTGGAGCAGGTTGATTATTGAATTTCACCCAAAAAGCTTGAAGTAATTCATAAATATCTTCCTTTGTTAATACATCATTAGCTACATCGTTTTTGTAGAACGGAAATAGGTGCTGATCCAAGCGCCCTGGATTGAAAGAATCCCACGTATTATATTCTGTTATTACACCTAAATGAATAAACCAATAATGTTGAAGTGCCTCCCAAAATGTTCTTGGAGCATATGTTGGGACATGGGAACATATATCTGCTATCTTCTCTAACTCTTTTTTTCTGATTTCATTTGACTCAATTATGGCTAATCTTCTGGCTTCTTGTGCATGACGTTGTGCAAAATTGATGATTGCATCCGCAACGATATCCATTGCTCTTAGCTGCTCTCTTTTATTAAAAGCATCTGGATCATTGTAAAAATCTAATTTTTTTATACTTTCTTTTATTTCTTGTTTAAAATCTAAAAATCCCTTTTTCCATATATTTTTTCCTCCAACTGTATGTCCCGGAGCTCTCTGTTCCATAAACTCCGTGAAAATTCCAGCTTCATAGGCATCAATCCATGCATTATCAACTTGAGAGAAGATTTTATCACGAATAGATCTTCCTTTCCAAAAGGGAATGATTATTTCTTCTGTTTTTTGCCTTGTATCTTCAGAAACTTTGAATGAAATTTTTTTCCGATTATTTAGAATGTCTAAATCTTGTAAGCTATGACAACATACCTCTGGATAAGTGGGTGTTGCTTTTGGTTCCGGACCACGTTCGCCAACAATTAATTCACCCTCATTGATACAGATTTTTTTATTTTCCATTAAATGCTTGAATGCTTTTGCTCTTGCAACTGGAGCTGAAAATTTATGAGCTGCACCAGTTTTATAAAACTCAGTTATTAATAGAGCGCGTTCCAATGAAATATAAGGGATAGCATTTCGGCTTTGAGCCCGTAATTTTTTAATCCGTTCATTCACTTTTTTAACCTCTTATTGAAACCTTAAAACCAAATGATTCGAATTCCAAATATGTATGTCTCTGTTAATTTTAAATTGTTCTAGCTCCTTAATTAGAAACTTGCTATAATAAAATTATTAATATTAGTATAAAAAAATTTTTTATGGTTCAATGGTCTACCATGCTGAATGATCTAAAATTGCATTAGTAGGACAAATATCTTGGCATGCCATACAATCAGTACACTCAGCGATATTATTTGCTACAACTTTGCCATCTACAAGTTCATATACCTCTACAGGACACACATCTACGCAATCAGCAGCACCTACACATAGATCGAGATCAATTTCAACCCAATGATCATTATCTTCCCATTTCTTTATATTAGCCATATTTTCTCAACCTCGAAGAGAATTCTAATAATTCCTTTATATATAAAATAAATAGAACAAAAATTATAAGTCTCTGGCTAATATTTTATTAAATAAATAAGAAAAAATATTTAGAAAAAATAATTAGAAATCTATATCTTGCCCAATTCCTTTTTCTAAGGCTCTATCATACACGAGTTTTCCAACAGCCACATCTTGGGCACTAATTCCAACAGATTTAAATACGGTAATTTCTGAATCTGAAGTTCTTCCCGGCTTTTTTCCTGTTATAATATCTCCTATTGATATAATATCACTTTCTGTTATTACTCCCTCATTTATCGGAATTAAATAGTCTCCAGCTTCAGCTAAACATGCTTCCTTTAATCCGGCAACTCGTAAAGAAGCGCGTTTGATTAGTATTGAATCTAATTCTCGCGCATCTGGAGCGTGTGCACCTATAGATGATATATGTGTACCTTCAATCACCTTATCTCCCGAGAAAAGTGGTACTATACTTGTAGTTGCAGCAACAATAATATCAGTATTAGATAAAAGGTCATCACCTGAATTTGTAATCTCAACATTAATTTCTAATTCACTTTCTATTTCATTTTTAAATTCTTCTGCTGTTTCTTTTTTTGGATCAAATACTTTACAGCTTTCTAACTTTTGATTTAATCCCCAATAAACTCCATGTACTTGTTTTCTTGCTTGTACTCCAGCACTATATATTCCTAATGTCGTACTATCCTTTCTTGCTAGATGTTTAACTGAGACTCCGGTAGCTGCTCCCGTTCGCATAGCTGTAATAAGGCTCCCATCCATTATACCTACAATATCGCCAGTATTTATATCTTGGACCATAACTTTTGCTAAAACTGTGGGCATGTTATACTTTTCAGGATTTTGTTTGTAGACTGACACAATTTTAGTAGCTAGAGCACTCATTTCGCCGCCAATTATACCCGGCATTATTAATGTTAATCCTGGAGCAGGATTTTTAATTGCAATTCGTTGAGGAGCAATTGCATTTCCTAAAGTTAATTGTTTATAAGCTTCCTCAACATACTTCAATGCATCTTGCATGGTGAGTAAATTGGCAACACTTTCTTTATTTAATATCCTTACCATTTTGAGAAATCAACTTTTCTTATTAAACAGATTCTATAATCTTGATTTAATGCAGTGTGAAATTATAAAATTCAAGGAAATTTAAATCTAAACATTTTTAAAAATTTATTTTTAAGATCTCTTATTTATCCAAATTACATACTGAATTCTCGTTAAGAGTAGGAGGCCAGCAAGGAATAATCCTATACCAATAGCTAATAGAAATTGAAATTGTTTTTCGCTTATTAGTCCGTAAAGTATAAGCCAGATTATTAGGATTATTATCGCTATAATTATAATTAAAAGTGAAATATTCCTGATTTTTCTATTTACTCTATCGAATTCTTCCATCTTTTTATAGAGATAATCCTTAAGAGTTTATTAATTAACTTAATTACAACTCATTAATAAAAATTCAAGAAGATTTAATATAATAAGTTCATGATTATAATTCAATACTTAAAATTTTGAATGATAGAAATAAAATGAAAGAATTAAAGACCAGTTTACATCATGCTCATCTGTTTGCATCAGATGTGGATGAAAGTATTCGTTTTTATGTTGAAATGTTTGGAGCCAAGATTCTTTTTGATTTAGAGATGGCAGGAGCTCGAAATGTTATGATATCTATTGGAACATCAAAAATCAATTTCTATGATCAACCACCAAAAGATACAGGAAAAGGAGCTATTCACCATCTTGGCATAGAAACTGATGACCTTGAAGGTCTAGTGGCACATATGAAAAGTAAAGGATTTGAGTTTAGAAATCAAATTAAAAGTTTTGGGCCATTAAAATATGTTATGGTTGCGGGCCCAGATAATGTGCTTTTCGAGCTTTTTGAAGTTGTAAAAGAAAAGGTTTCTCAGGAACAGTACAAGTTAATCTCATCTTTAAGTTCTCAAATAATAGCCTAACAATCAAATTTCTATAACAACAACCTTTAACGTTGAATAAGCAAATTAAAATTGCTCAGATATATCAGGTATTAAACGTCTTGTTTTAAAATTTTAAAATTGCAAGCAGAAATTCCAAATTCTTTTACATATATTCCAACCATTTCTTGCGCTGTCTTATTCTTCTCTATTGAGTCATAAAATTTTTCAAAATGCTTAATATTCTTGAATATTAATTGTTCTGTATATCTATTTTTCTTTTCAGAAATTTGATACGGGAAAAATTTCTTTTCAATAATAATAGGGAAAAATAGTTCATATCGTTTACAACCATAGGATTTATAAAAAGATTTTAAATTTTCTTCGGCAAACTTAAGAAAGCTCTCTATTTTTTCTTGAGGAATTTCACATGACCATTGAACTAAAATCAAATAAATTTCACCTTTTAAGTTAGATAATTTTTAGATTACAAAGAATAAAGATTTTTATAATAAGAAAAAAAAAGATTTCTTAATTTTAGATTGTTATCCTATATAGAATATCTTTGGTTAATATTTGTCTGAAATTGAATATGAGATCTATGATGAGCTTGAGCTTGATATCCTCCTCTTTTTGAGACTAAATAAAATTGCGCCATGGTGCCATTATATACTAACGTTATACCTCGCCATTTACCATCATTCGAGTTAAACTCAACAACATTACCAAGTCCAACTCCTTCTCGGGTAGAGAAGTTAAAGGTAAGTTTCTGCAAAATTTTAATAATTTCATCATGATATTCGTTTGAATTTTCCTTAATTGGTTTGTCTTTAAATCTTAATGCTTCAATTGCAAAAGCTTTAACGATATCATTACTCATATAGTTCCATGCATTAGGATTAGCGTAAAATTCAATTCCAATAAACTCTCCATTTATAAATACCGCTATTCCGCATTGATTTTCGACATTCTTGAAGTTTTTAATGATTTTTTCAGTTTGTTTTTCAGATACTTTTGTCATTTCAAGATAACTTTGAGTAGGAGCTACACTCATAGCGTATTTCATTTCGGCTCTATGAGATTGTATCTCATCCCAAACTGCTCCTTGGCCACTTGCTGAAATTGCTTCATAAGCAACATTTGGGTGAATTCTCATGTTTGATGATTTGAAGCCTTGTCCTTTAGTATAAGTCCAACGTGACTGTTCTACACATTTTGCTGGTATGGTATACTTTTGTTTACCTTTTCCTGGGTTTCCACTAAATACTTTTTGCTTGCCTCCTATTGGGAGTAAAATTGGTTCCCAGATTGTACGGTCCTGCTTTCCACCATGAACAGTCATTCCAAATGGAATTAATATCTGCTTATCACTTTTATTTATAACCTCTAATTGACTAACAGTTTCAGTTTCAATAATTTCTATTAATCCAGCTTCTTCTGCTTGCTTAATACTAATAAAATCTATAAATTTATCATCTTGAATAATAATAGGTATAACAGTCATATTTTCATAAGCTTGAGGTGTACCTAATTTAAGAAAACTTAATGGATTTATAAAAATTGACTCAACAATTTCAATACTTTCACTTTTCAAATCTATTCATCCTCCAATTTATTATTTTTATTATTTTTCTTTTCTCCTCGGTCAGGCTTTTCCTCTTCATAGAGAGGATCAACAAATTGATTAACAATTTTCTTCCCGTTTTTCGTAAGTTCCACCCCATAAGAGACTTTGAGCTTTCCTCTTTTACTCAAACCATTGATTCTTGTACCTTTTTCTACTTGTAACTCAGTTTCTGATAATTCTTCCTTATGCGTTTTAACTAATCCTCCTTTTTTAAGAGCATTGAGATGGTAATTTAGGTTTTGCTTTTCTATTCCTATGGTGTCGGCAATATCTATTGGTCTTTGAGCTTTTTCAGAAAGTTCTTTCATGATATCAACTCTTACAGGGCTTCGAAATACAAGCCCAACCTTTTCGAAAATTGGTTTTTTCTTTTCTTTTTTTTTAGTCATATTATCACATCATTAATAGTAAAAATCTTTTTTACTATAAAAATTTTTACTGTAAAAATAGATATTTATTTTCGTATTTAAATGTTTGTGTTTTTTTTGAATAATTTCAATTTTGAAAAAGAACAATAAGGAGATACTTAATGGGGGTATGATTTGTAAGGCTTCATCATTAGCATTTATTCAGATAAAAAATTAAAAAAAAAGTAAAATTTTGACGTATTTAACCTGTTGGAGAGAACACACCTGCAAAAACAAGCCACGCTAGGAATGTTTTTGAAACTAAGCTTAATAACTGATATACTCTTTCGCCATATAAATAATCTTTCCATTTGCCGACTCCTTTGTATTGAAGAATCATGTTAATTGCGAACGTATTAAAGAAGAACAATTCAATTCCATAAATCACATAAACAAACCAAGGAATTCCGGGTCCAACAGAAACATCAGTGTTTATAAAGTATGCGGTGATTACGATCCATGGTATTGCTCCAGCGATTACACCTAAGTAATAAGGCGTCCAATTAATTTTCTCTTTTAATTTTCTGGTATAAACGTTATAATTCTCCATAAGTAATCCAAACATATTCATTAGAAAATTTGAAACAAATATCATAAAAAGAGACCAAAAATCAAGTACACCAAAAAACAATGCAATCAAAACAATCATAACTGAGCTTGAAAAAGCATATTCAAACCAACGTATTTTATTAACCCCTCTTTTTAAATCTCTTACATACTTTTTGTTTAGTGGATAAGCAATCAAGAAATGTGCTAAAGCAGATAGTAAAAGAAAGGTTCCAACAAAAGCACCCAATGCCGTGAATTTAAAAAATACTTCTACAATTGGGCCAAAAGTGGGGGGAGGGCCAGGATCGAAATTTTGATAAAATGTATATATATTTGCCGAAAAGCCTAATTGGGGTAAGAATCCGAATACCACCATCAACAAACCCTGAACTAAATGTAAAATAAACATATTTCGATTGAATTTTCTTAGATAATCGAAAGAAATATCAGATTTTGGGATTAGCCACTCATCTTTTAATTCATTATCAGTAGAGTTCATATTTTAAAAAATGAGAGCTTCAAACTTAAAATAATTCTATAAAAATTATAAATCCATGGTGAACTTTTATTTTAAAAACTAAGAAAAAATTAGTCGAATTTAATATTTGATAAACCCTTTCTTTTTCGAATTTGATTGTAATTTTTATATTTTATTATGCAACTCCTTAAAAGCAAAATATCTTACAAATTATAGTGAGATTATATTAAATACATAAGATATGTTGTTTTTAAATGTCAGAATTAAAAGAAGAGAAATTAAATATAACATGTAAGGATTCATTAATACCAGGAAAGGTATTTATTCCTCGGAAATATACCTTAACTCATTCTGATACAACAGGAGATTTATTTCTAACAATTGATTGTGAATATAATTATGAGCAGATTTCTGGTTTATATACTCGTTTCATGAGAGATGAGATTTTAGCTGAATGGATAAAAAATGAAAACCGATATGAACTACATATCTATGCTCACGTAAGCGGAGGTTTTGTTTTTGGATGGGCAAAATTAAGATATAAGATTTTCAAATATCATATGCCTTTAGTTCTCAAAGCAATAAGGAAAGGAGATAAAGAATTATTCGAGTTATTTCCAAGTCTAGATCAATCTCAAATCTATATTCATTTCGTGTCAAACAGAAATAAATATAATAAAATAGAAGAATTTGGAATGTTAAAAGATTATAAATAAAGAATATTTATATCATCTCTATAAGAAGCTTCAAGAATTTTATTAATGTTAATCAGAAAAGAAGATATATAATAAACTTTAATTTATTATATCAATGAATATTTTTTAGAGAAATGAAAGAGATAACTTCTGAATATAAGATCATAATTGGCGATGTTTTAAAAGTATTGGATGAGTATAATTCTTTTTTTGATTTGATTATTGCGGATCCTCCTTTTGGTATTGATTTCAACAAAAGTTGCCATGAATATGGAGCAGATGGATTCATTTTATATGAAGATAAATTTGAAGGAGATGAATATGAAAAATTTTCGTATGAATGGATTTCTAAGTGTTATGAAGCCCTTAAACCAAATGGGTGTATGTATATTGTCAGCGGTTGGACCAATATAGGGGTTATACTGAATGCTATTAAGAACACTAAATTTATACTAAAAAATCATATAATCTGGTTTTTTGAATGGGGAGTTTTTACGAATAAGAAATTTATTACTAGCCATTATCATATTCCGTTTTTAGTAAAAGGGGACAAAAGTTATACTTTTAAACCCCAATATTCTAATCCTAAAACTAAAAGAAAAGGTTTTAAATATGAAAAAGATGTATGGTATTGGCCAAAATATAATAGGGGGAATGATCCTGACCATATAAAAGGGCATCCGTGCCAATTACCGTTAATTTTAATGAAAAAGATGATTAATATTTCATCAAATCCTAGAGATTGGGTTGGTGACATTTTTTCTGGGAGTGGAGGTACTCTATTAGCATGTAGAGAGTTAGGACGCCATTGTATTTCAATAGAGAGAAATCCTGATTATCTTGAGATAATAAATAAAAAAGCAAGAATAGATCAAGATATCATTTTTAAATGTGATGAGAAATTAGAAAAAAAGGTTCAAACGGGTTTAGATGCTTTTTAAAGATTAAGAAATGTGATTTTTAAAGGATTATGGATTTTCTTAGTTGTGATGCCTTCTTGGGTAAGTTTTTTACTGGTTCTTATAATAATTTTAATCTTTTCAAAATATGAATTGAGTATTATTTTAAGTATAGGAGCTCTTATTTTTGCTATTTTAACTCAAATTGATATATTAACTTCACTAATTACAATATTTACTGACATCCCAATAATTTTATTAGCAATAGCAGTGGCTATAATCCCTATATTGGGAGGGATTATGGAAGAATCTGGGTTAATGTTAGAGTTGGTTCAAAAAATGAATGTTTCAAAAAGAATCTCAATGATGGTTGTTCCCGCGTTTTTTGGACTTTTACCTGTTCCTGGTGGAGCGTTAATGTCGGCTCCTATACTCGACCAAATTGATAAAGAGATGGATGTTAATAGAAAGGTGGCAATTAATGTATGGTTTCGGCATGTTTTGATTTTAATTTATCCTATATCATTAGCAATGATAGTTGCCAGTGCATTAACTGGAATATCGCTTTATATAATCTTTATTTCCTTAATTCCTCCATTTATTCTTATGGTTTCAATAGGCTATTTTATTTTGGTAAAAAACGTTAAAACAAACGACGATTCTTCTGAGCGAGATTTGAAAAAGGTTTTTCATAATATGATCCCTATTATCATAGCACCACTAATAGATTTTATAGGAAGGACTTTTTTTAATCAAGTTATACCAGAAATATTTTTACTCATTGCTTTGATTGTAAGCTTAGGTATAGCCCTAAAATTTGCTGATATGAAAATAATTCGCATTAAAAGTATCGCAAAAAAGATGAAAATATGGAGATTTCCACTTTTAATTTTTGCAATATTCTGGTTTTTAGATGTTTTTAACAAATCTGGAGTAGCAGAAGAAATTGGAGGTCTTAATTTAACGTTTATTCTGTTTATTTTGTTAGCATTTTTTCTAGGATTTGCTACTGGTCGAATTCAACTTCCATTATCGATTTTAATTCCAATATATTTATCTCAGTATTTTACAACTGTTATGCCATTAATGGAACTCATTTTTTTGTACTGTTCAATTTTTTTAGGTTATATCATAACACCAATTCATCCATGCGTAGCTTATAGTACTAATTATTTTAAAACAAATTATAAAAATGTTATAAAGTATCTTGCAATCCCTACTTTTCTCTGTTTTTCTTTATTGTTGATTATTTATCCATTGATTAACTTATTTTAAAGTCGAATTATCTGTATCAAATATTAAATATATTAAGGATCATTAATTGGATAGTATGATATACTGATGCCTGTTTCTTTTTCTCAAAATGTTAGAGAACTGATTAAACAAATACCCTATGGGAGAGTTGCAACTTATGGCCAGATTGCCGCTTTTGCTGGAAACCCTCGGGCAGCCAGACAAGTAGCTTGGATATTACATTCTTGTTCCAAAAAGGATAATTTACCATGGCATAGAGTAATTAACAGTAAAGGGCGTATTTCTTTACCATATGGGGGAGGATATGAGACCCAAAAGAAATTGTTGGAAATAGAAGGCATTAATTTTAAAGAAAATGATTTTATTAATCTGAATATTTACCTGTGGGAGTTTAAATAATCTTTCTCTCGAAATTATTCACTTGTAAAATGGAATAGGAATTTTCTATAACACATATTCCTTTCCGCCATCATACACCCATTAATTTGGGGAATCATATCATATCGAACATTTAATTCATCAAACCAACCCTTTAATCTTTCAAATATCCCACAATTATATTTTTCAATATAACCCATTCTTTTTATTCCATTATAAGCAAAACAATTATTCATAGTAAAAATCAAGGCATTTTTATTGGGAAATTCATAATCAAAATCCATAAATTTAGCTTTTACAATTGAAAATGTTTTTCTGAGGAACTCCCTAAACTCCTCAAAAGATTCGATTTGTTCTATACATAAAGCCTTTTTAAGTCTCTGAATTTCAACTTTAGCCATTGATCTTACTGCTGATCGATTGATTTTATTCGTTTTTTCAATACCACATTCTTTTGCGCAATGATAAAACCACATACCATCATGGGTCATCCAATTTTTAATTATTATTTCTTTAATATCTTCAAAATCCAAGAAATCGACTTGGTTCTTCATAATTTAAGTATTTTCGAGTAAATTTTTAATGTTTTTCGATCAATTACAACTAAATTTTAGTTTAAAATATCAAAATTGAAAATCTAATAAATAAAATCAATAATTATTATTTTTAATGAATTTAAAAGAAGAAAAATCTGTCGCTGCTATTGTATATCATAAAGATAAATACCTATTGCTTAAGTACAGCTTGGGACATTGGGAATTTGTAAAGGGACATATAGAACCAGGTGAAACAGAGGAAGACACTATTATGAGGGAATTAAGGGAGGAGGCTGGAATTTCAGACGCTGAATTCGTTAATGGTTTTAAAGAAAATTATGATTACAAATTTAATTTTAAAGGTCAAACGATTCATAAAAAAGTTAGCTGTTATCTGATAAAATCAAATACTAAGGATGTTAAATTAAGTTTCGAACATGATGATTTTATATGGTTACCTATTGATAAAGCAATTAGAACAGCAACTTATAAGAATGCTAAAGAATTATTACGAAAAGCTAAAGACTTTCGATCATCAACACTGAAAACATTTTTATAAAAGGACAATTATATTTTTTTTATTCCCAATAAGAGTAAGAGTTTTAAATTAAATATGCTGATTAGTGAAAGTTATTTTTTGATAACTCTTGATGAGTCAAAAGGTAAAAATTACCTCCGAGCAGGTATCGCTAAAGATGAATGTTTTGCAGGAGCGTGGATAATGGATTTAATTCTTAGAGGTAAGTTAGAAATTGAAGGAAAGAAATTAAGAGTAATTGATACAACCTCAACGGGAGATGAATATTTAGATGAGGTTCTTAACATTTTATATGATACTAAAATGACGCACAAAACTAGATATTGGGTTCGAATACTTTCATTCACGCATAAAATTACTATATATGATCTAATTTTAAAACGCTTAGAAAGTCAAGGAGTCTTAAAATTTGAAAAAGAATCTTACTTAAAAATTTTTAAAAGATGGGGGTATTTCTTTCTCCAACCAGAAGTGAAACAATCATTATTGGAGCAAATTCGTAATGTTATCATTAATAATCTTGACCCGGATATAAATTTATTATGCTTATTGAGTTTATTACCAATTAGTAGATTAATTAAAGTCTATATTCCAAAAGAATACAGAAAAGTGGCGAAATATCGGATTGATCAATTAATTCGTTTTGGAAAATATGATCCTAAACATTTAGAAATGATAAAAAGTATAAAGAAAGCTATTAAAGACGCTTTGAGAGGTGGAGCAGTACATCTACCGTGATATTTGTTTGCAAATCCATTTGTTTTTATTGCTTAACGATTTTTATTTAAATATGAATCCTTGGGTTATTTTTTTATGCATTATTGTGATTATTTTCATCTTAATTTTAATTTTTGGTTTACCACGTAAAAAATGTGAAAGAAAACCCAATATAGAAGGAATTTATAGCCCAGAAGTAGCAAAGGCATTTGAAAAAATGACTAATTTTCTTCCTTTTAAAATATTACGAAAAAGGATAATCTCTGAATTGAAAAAGTATACGGTAAACGGTTTATTGGTTGATGTAGGCTGTGGTTCTGGAAATTTGATTGTACAAATAGCTCAAAAGTTTAAAACTATAGATCTAATTGGTGTTGACATTTCAGATGAAATCCTTGAATTAGCTAAACAAAGAGCAATTAAAGATGAGTTTAATGAAAGGATAAAGTTTGAAATTGGAAATGTAGAAAAATTACCATTTACAGACAATTCTATTGATCTTATTGTTAGTTCTCTTTCATTACATCATTGGACAAATCCAAAAATGGCTTTTAAGGAATTATTTCGTACTTTAAAAGAAAATGGTTCATTATTGGTTTTTGATTTTCGCAGAAATTCACGTAAATTTTTTTATGGATTATTGAAATTTGCCACTAAAATTGTAGTACCTAAAGCATTGAAGGAAATTAATGAACCTTTAGGATCATTACAAGCAGGTTATACTGCTGAAGAAGTAAAGGGAATTTTATCTCAAATCAATATTCCAAAAGTAGAAATTAAACCATTTTTAGCCTGGATGTTTGTAAGCATCAAAAAACATTAAAAATTTGATTGTAACTTTCTCTTTTCCTTCCATTTCACTTTAAAGTAAATTTTTTAATATTAAATTTCTTTATTGATTATAAGGTGAGAAAAATAACGACTTCTGATATATTAACGCGTAAAAAGAAAAGATTAAGAGCTCTGATTGGAAGTGGGATATTGGTGTTAATAATTTTCCCTCTTATTTGTATATTAATATCTTTACTAATAGATAATTTGTTGAATTTGCCAAAATTAATTAATCCACCTTATAACTATATTCCAAGTATAATGATATTTGCTATAGGTTTGTTTTGGGCGATATGGTCTAATGTAGCAATATATAAACTGGGAGAAGGAAGCCCCGTTCCTGGAAATGATACTCAAACGATAAAATTAGTTAAAAATGGACCATATAAGTATACTAGAAACCCTATGATTTTCGGTTATAGCCTAATGTGGTATGGTTTGGGATTATTTATTAATTCATGGTTTTTGACAATAGTAATCTCAACTATGATTTTAGTGTTATTACTTATAGTTGTTAAGTTATGGGAAGAAAAAAATCTTGAGAAGCGATTTGGAGAAGATTATCTTATTTATAAAAAAGAAACTTCTTTTGTAATTCCATTTTTTAAGCATTCTATAAAGCATTAGTTAAACTTATTTTTCAATCCTATATTTTATGTAGCTGGGCTATCAATAACAAGTCATCGAAAGATATTATTTAAAGCTAACCGATTAATCCCTATATTTCAAATCTTCAGACTTTTTTTCAAAAATCCTAAGATTGACATTTTGAAATAGGATTATGGCTAGTCAAACAATAATTTTTTAATTATAAGTTATTTATTCTTTTGAATAAGCAGTTAATCTTTTAATTTTTCAATATATAATTCAATGATTTAGGTATGCCTAAAAAGTTTAAATATGATGAATTTAAATTATTAAATTAGGGAGGTTTAACTTTTATTTCAAAATTTAAAATAATTTAAAGTAAAGTAAAATGGAATTATTACCAAAAATTAAATTTGGATTAATTAATGGGTGGATATATTTTATCTTTTATTTAGTTATATTTATTATAGTAATGATTACATGTTCTAAAGATGTAAGAAAGCGATTATATGATAGATCTTTATGGGATAAGAAAACAAAAATAATTACAGCTATAGGCAAATTATTTTCATTAGCCAATATAATCATGATTATATTTGGAGCTATACAATTTAAAACTGTAGAATTCATTATTGGGACAATATTATATTCAATTGGATTAATTGGGTTAATTGTCGCCATTATCAATTATCGAAATGCGCCCTTAGATAAACCGATAACCAGAAGATTGTATAAAATATCTCGTAATCCTCAAATAATTATGATTTATATCTTATTTACTGGAATGATACTTGTGATCAACTCTTGGATTAATTTGATATTTCTTTTTACTTTAATTATATGCACTCATTTCAGTATACTGGGAGAAGAAAAGGCCTTAACTGAGCAATATGGAGAATTATATTTGGACTATAAAAAGCGAGTACCAAGATATTTTTTGTTTTTTTAAATAAGTAAAAGGAAACTAAAAATGATTGAACCAATTTTTATTAAATACTTTTTTATTATAATTGTTGTGTCATTTCTTATAGGGATGTTCGCACCCATAGTTATAATAAAGAAGAAAGGCAGTGATCCCCACGGAACACATAAGGGTGCTTCATTATTTACTAGGTTAACTCCTATAACGATATTTTCTTGGTTAATATATATTATTATTTTTATCATAAATGATTCAATAATCTTAGATTTCTTAGCTTTTGAATTGTTAATTTCAGATATTTTCATAGTTAGTGGTATTGTTATTATATTTCTAGGCTTAATATTAGATCTTTGGGGAACGGTTGCTTTAGGAACTAATTTTAGAATTGAGTTTCCAAAAGAAGATACTATATTAATTACCACAGGAATTTACAGGCTAATGAGGAATCCCATCGTTATGGGAGTCTATCTGCTTATTTTCGGAAGTTTTCTTATTATTCCGACGATAATTTCACTTTTTTTATTAATAGCAAACATTATAACATTTGATTCTAAAGTTAGAGATGAGGAAAAGTTTCTTGTTAAAAGGTTTGGAGAAAAATTTGAAAAATATAGCGAAAAAGTGGGAAGGTATCTACCATTTAGTATAAGAAAAAATAAAAATTAAGATATGTTGGTGGTAAAATATCAAAAATTCAGCAAATTATGGAAATTGGGTACCATTAAATCTAATGTATGCCATAATAGGCATAATTTTAATTCTTTTAATTCCCTCCTTATTCCCAATTTTTTTAGTCGTTAAAATAATATTATGGGTAATCATCGGATTGCTTCTTTTAGCTTTTTGTTATCTAATGTATTTATATTATAAATTTTCAGCTCATAATAAAGAGCTACAACATAGGATTTGGAATTTAGTAATCCAGAGATTACCTTGGAATGGAAAGGGAAAAGCACTTGATATTGGTACAGGGGCAGGAGCATTAGCAATAGAACTTGCTAAAAAATTTCCTGAATCTATTATTTGGGGAATTGATTATTGGGGAAAATTATGGAATTATTCTAAATATAAGTGCGAAGAAAATGCCAAAATCGAGGGAGTGGCAAATCAAGTTGTATTTCAAAAAGCAACTGCTTCCAATTTGCCCTTTAAAGATGGTGAATTTGATGCCATTGTGAGTAATTTTGTATACCATGAAGTTCGAGATATTAAAGATAAAAAAAAACTTATAAGTGAATCTTTCCGAGTCTTAAAAAAAGGAGGAGCATTTTCTTTACAAGATACATTAAAAAATGAAAAAAAATTTGGCAATATTGAAGAATTAATAAAAAACATTAAGGAATGGGGTATTCAGGAGATTAAGTTTATTGAGACTGCTTATGAGATTCCAATGCCTATTTTGTTAAAATTTGAACTCAAAACAATGGGTTTATT
This sequence comes from Candidatus Odinarchaeota archaeon, assembly GCA_048885325.1. Classification (GTDB taxonomy): domain Archaea; phylum Asgardarchaeota; class Lokiarchaeia; order Sigyniarchaeales; family SOKP01; genus SOKP01. The sequence goes on along the minus strand of JBHLPZ010000050.1, from coordinate 905 downwards.
ATATGGAATCAAATAGATAAAAAAATGAAAAATTGGTCCCTATAAAAAATATATAATAAGTATTGAAATATAAAATATTAAACTCTACAAATAATTGATTTAAAATGAAAATAAAAAGACATGAAGGCCATGAGAGAGAAATTCCGCATGCTCATATATACCATGCTTTATTACCCATCATATTCATCGCTATTTGGTTTTTAGATTCCCAAATTTTTCACATTACTACCATTTTAAACGATTTTATACCTCTAATAATTCGGCTACCCTTATTTATAATTATTCTAATTATAGCGATTATATTTATATTAATATCTCATAGAGTTTTATTTCACTCCCATCAACCTCCCAATTCTCTTATAACTACTGGAATTATGAGTTATGTGAGAAATCCAATGTATTTTGGCATCTTATTAATCTATATTGCTTTTATAGCGCTTTCAATCTCACTGATTTCAATTGCTATCTTTTTTCTAGTATTTCTGGCGTATAATAAAATGGTGAATTTTGAAGAATCAATTCTAGAGGAAAAGTATAGTGAACAATACATAGAATATAAAAATAAAGTACCAAAGTGGATTCCAAATCTAATTAAAAAATAATTATACAAAAATACTCTTTCTTAATTAATAAATTAATAACCAAACTTATCTTAACAAATCTATAATTATTACTTAAAGATTTTAAGAAAATTTTCTGACAATTTTATGATCCAAAAAGAATTAGAAAATATTTCGGTAGAGTTCAATGAAAAAAAAAAAATAATATTACACCATGGATTATCACACGTTTTTTTAAAAACTATTCCAGATAAAATAATTAGATTGATTATAACGTCACCGCCATATAATCTTGGAAAGATATATGAAAATGAAGTGGAATTTGACAAATACTTAATGGAACAA
>JBHLPZ010000049.1:0-17169 GCA_048885325.1 Candidatus Odinarchaeota archaeon | reverse complement strand
GAAATTCATAACTTTTCTTATTAGCTCCTTGATTTTTTATAAATGAAACTAATATAAACTCAAATTAATTATTCCTATCAATATTAACCAAAATAATTTATTATTTCGTACATTATTAATACTAATTTTAGGAAAATTTGTAACTATTAAAGGTTGAGATTATATGACTAATATCAAAGAATTAAAAAATTATGGACTCGATATTACTGAGGATATGAAGCAAGGGATCTTAGTATGTGATATTTATACGGTTTGGTGTGGACCTTGCAAATTTGTAAGCCCAATCTTGGAAAAACTTAGGGAAGAGGGGCTTATAAAACTAGTGAAAGTTGATTTGGACCAAAATAGACCTTTGGGTCAGAAATTTGGTATAACAGCTATTCCAACGCTTCTCTTTTTTAAAGATGGCGAAATGGTTAATGGAATTATTGAAATTCAAGGTCAACCCTTAGTAAGAGATGGAATCATGATAGGAGCTGCCGGTGAGAATGTTTTAAAAAGTATTATAGCAAAGATATAATTTTTCATAAAAATATATTTAATAAATTGATTTACTCTTTTTTTACCTAGTTTTTTAAAACCTATTAATTTCATTTAAAATGTTTGAAACATCTTTTTTAAAATGATTTTAATTGAAAAATAAAAGAATTAATTTTAAAATAGAATGAGAGTTATTAATATATAAGTTTAAGAACATCTCATATAATTAAAATGGCAACTATAGATTTTGATTTTAGAAACCAGATCATCCAATCTGATATTGGCAGTACCCTTGCTTATTGTTATCAATGTGCTACTTGCAGTGGAGCATGCCCAGTAGCACAAATTACTAATGGACGCTATAATCCTAGAAGACTGATTTTAGATGCGCTCCTTGGACTAAAAGAGAAGATTTTTGGTAAGGAAAATGCATTTAGTATCTGGGGATGTACTGTTTGTGATACCTGTGATGAGGTTTGTCCTCAAAAGGTTGAACTTACCGAAATTTTTACTATTCTAAAAAATATGAGTGTTGATCGGGGAGAAGCTCCAGATTATTATACTACTCAAGCATCAACAATTTTGGAAAATGGAAAAGCAATTCCGATGCAACCAGCGATAGAAAGAAGAAGGGACCAACTCGGATTACCAAAAGTTTTAACTCCTGATGTAAATGAAGTACAAAAAATTTTAGAAACAACAAAATTATCTGAAAAACTTAAGAAAAAAGATTAATTTTTTTCTGATATTCTTTTTATAAAAAATTTTATTTTTAGAATCTTTAGCATTATAATCCTTCTAAAAATTGAAATAAGATTTAAAATAGATCTATTTAAAAAAAATAATAATTAAATAAGTGAATTTGATGAGAAAGCTAATCATTGGCGCAAATTGGAAAATGAATCGAGGAACACCTAAAGAAGCATTAGAAATGATTCAAGATTTTAAATCTAAGATAAAAAAGACAATCTCGGTTGACATTATTATCTTTCCGCCATATACAGCTTTAAATACTATTATTTATACTGTTAGAAAGACCCAAATAAAGGTTGGAGCTCAAAATATGTATTTTGAAGAAAAAGGAGCTTTTACAGGGGAAGTTTCTCCTATATTCCTTAAAAGTATTGGGTGTGAATATGTTATACTGGGACATAGTGAAAGAAGAGATATTTTTCAAGAGTCTGATGAATTAATAAATAAAAAGTTGAAAAAAGCTTTATCTGTAAGTTTAAATCCAATAGTATGTATAGGAGAACACCTTGAAGAAAGAGAAACTGGAAAAACGAAAGAAATCATTCTTAATCAATTCATAAATACTTTTAAAGACATTACCAAAGAAGAATTTAGAAAAATAACAATTGCCTACGAGCCAATTTGGGCAATAGGAACGGGTAAAACTGCTACACCAGAGCAAGCTGAAGAGGTACATCTTTATATTCGGGAATTACTAGAAAACAATTATGATAGAGATACAGCTCAAACCGTAAGAATTCAGTATGGTGGTTCAATAAAACCAAGTAATGCAGAAGACTTGTTTAGAAAAGAGAATATTGACGGAGGCCTAGTAGGAGGCGCATCCCTACAAGCAGAATCCTTATTTGAAATAATAAAAGCTGCAAAAGCAACTTTAAAGTAGATGTTTTATTAAAATTAACCAAGAATTTGATTAAATTTTGTGGCTAATATTCCAGGAAATTCTCCTAAGTATGATTGAGGTTCAGCGAATAAGAGATAAAAATATGACTCAAACAATCCATTAACTGTTGGTCCTACTCCTGAATTGATAATGTATACCCATATTTGCTCTTGTAAAAGATAAGACTGCCTATAAATCCATTCCATAGGAGAAATTTCTCCAAAAATTCCAATATGTCTAAGAATTTTGCCAATATCATTTAAAGAATATTTTTTTCCAAATACAATAATTGGTGATAAATCAAATGAAGTAACACATATTCCATTAAGACCATAATCTTTCATTTCACTGAGTAGATTATATCCTAGTTTTGATATTTCATAATTATTAGCTTGAATTCGATCTCTTGCTTCTTTATCCATTAGAATATCAAGAATTAAGTCTTCCTCATTTTGCAAAATTTCTAAGGCAGAATCAAGAGGAATTTTATCCACTATGATTGAATTATAAATTAACTTCATTTTTTGATGAACTGACTTATGTAATAAATAAGGCTCTGTTTGTGTAGTTATCAATACATCTCCATTATATTCTGAATCTTTATCAAAATGGTTAGCTTCTTTATTCGTATTAAATTCAAGAATTTCTATTTTTTTATCTAAATTTCGTGCAAATTCAAATAAGGCAGAAACTAAACCCGCATTAAGTTCAAAAGAACTGACAGGGTCTAAATTTAAGACAGGATCTGATTTACTTTCAGAAAAATCAAAAAATCTTAAAAATAATTTTACGTTTTTAGGTGGATCTTTCACACGCAAGTGGTAATAAGGAAATCCAGTGTTAGTTATAACTGAAAGCTCGTAAAAAGTCATATTTTCTGATGTCAATAATAAATTTTCATCAAATAATTTATAGTATATCTACTAATAATGATTTAAGTATAAATATTTAAATTAATTGAGTTAATATCTATGTGATAATAGAAAAAACAAAAGATTTTCTCTTTTAAAGTGTTAATTTTCTTATTTTAGTATTATGGCAGGTCTTCCAGGTAAAGCTTGAATTGCCTTTTTTTCATGTGAATCTCTTTCATGCAATACAATAGTAGGACAGAGATATTTTTTTTCAAATAATGATTTTATTTCGGTAAAAAATTGATATTCTTCATCAGCAGACAGGGGAGATGCCATATATTTGCCACGATTTTTTTGCACGTTTCCTATAATCTTTGTGATAAATTCACCATGCTTCTTATAATCTTCATTTTTCATTATTTCTTTAATGATTTTGTTATGATCTTCCACATTTTCAATTAATTCTAGTAAATCTGAAATAAAACTATGCTTCCATTCTTCAGCTACAATAATTGATAATTTTTTAACATTAGTTACCTTGATAATACGTAAAATCTGATTTACTGAATCCATTGTTTTATTTAGAAGGTTTAATTTATAGTCATTTTCGATAGTTAAAATATCATCATCGTATGAGGGCCAAGGTGTTAAACTCAAAAAACTTTTATTTCCTAAAATCTCCCATATCTCTTCAGAGACATGTGGAGCGATTGGGTGTAATAATTGTACTACTATTTGTTTACTACGTTCAAAAATTTCCTTGTTTACACCTTCAAGTTTATATTTATTTAATTCTGATATAAATTGAATAATTTCATTAATAGAATCCCTTATTGCAATTTTGTTAAAGTTCTCAGTAACACCTTTGACAGTCTGATTTAAAGAATATTTGATTAGAGTGTCTCTTATATTTCTCTCCTTTCTAAATTTATCTATAGGTTCACACATTAAGGTGAAAAACTTCTTAATAAATTTAAATGCAAAATCAACACCTTCATCAGACCATTCTAATCCTGACTTTGGACTAGCACCAAATAATATAAAGAATCTTGCTGCATCAGCACCATACTTATCCATTATACTAATAGGATCCACAGTGTTCCCAAGACTTTTACTCATTTTTACACTTTTTAGTATATATTTAGAACCACATCGTTTACATTTTTTATTATTCATATCTGCTTTCATTGCAAATGCTTCACACACAGGACAATATGGATGTGCTTTATTTATCATACCTTGTGTTAATAATCTTTGAAAAGGTTCATCAAGAGAATGCAAATTTAAGTCTCGAGCAACTTTAGTAAAAAATCTAGCATACAATAAATGCATAATAGCATGTTCTATTCCGCCAATATATTGATCAATATTACCCCAATAGTCTACAAGGTTTTTTCTATATGGTAGATCTTTTGATTCAGGGTCACAATATCTAAAGAAATACCATGAACTATCAATAAATGTATCCATTGTATCAGTTTCTCTCTTAGCGAGTCTATTACATTTTGGACATTTCACATTAGCAAAAATTTTACTTGTTTTCAATGGATTTCCTTTACCTGTAAATTTAACGTCTGAAGGGAGTTTTACAGGTAAATCTTCATAAGGTACAGGAACAGTTCCGCAAATTTCACAATAAATAATAGGTATTGGACAACCCCAATACCTTTGACGTGAAATTAACCAGTCTCTTAATTTATAGTTAATAGTAGCAAAACCCATTTCTAACTGTTCTAATTTTTCAGTAATGGCATTCATTGCATTTCTATTTTCCATACCATTAAATTCGTCAGAATTAAATAAAATTCCATCGGTTTCATAAGCTCTAGTCATTTTTTCAGGATTTAATATATAATCATATGGTTGAATCACTACTTTGATTGGAATATTGTATTTTTTAGCAAATTCGAAATCTCTTTGATCATGAGCAGGAACGGCCATTACTGCACCAGCACCATATTCATAAATGACAAAATTTCCAATGTAAATAGGCAGCTTTTCATTATTTATTGGATTTATAGCATATTTACCGATAAACATCCCTTTTTTTTCAATATCAATATCAGTTCTTTCAAATTTATTCTGTTTTACTACTTCTATATAAAATTGCTCAAATTCTTGAAAATAATCCGTGTTTTCTACCCATTCTCTAATCCATGGATGTTCAGGCGCGAAAACCATAAATGTAGCACCGAATAATGTATCTGCTCTGGTTGTAAATATATCAATAGTGCGTTCTTCTCCTTCTATTGGAAATTTAATAATTGAACCTTCTGATTTTCCAATCCAATTTTGTTGCATCGTTTTTACTTTTTCTGGCCAATCAACAATATTCAAACCGTCGAGTAATTCCTCTGCATAAGCTCTTATTTTTAAAAACCATTGGGTTAGAAACTTTTGTTCTATATCTGAATTACATCTCCAACATTTTCCTCCTTGAACTTGTTCGTTAGCAAGCACTGTAGCACAATCAGGACACCAATTTACATATGAATTTTCTCTATATGCTAAACCTTTTTCAAACATCTTCAAAAAAAACCATTGATCCCACTTAAAATAATTTGGATCATGACTATATATCATCCTTGTCCAGTCATATGAAAGACCTATACGTTTTTGTTGTTGTTGAATAGCATTTATATTCGAATCAGTCCATTTTCTGGGATCAACTCCATGATCTATGGCAGCATTTTCAGCGGGTAAGCCAAAAGAATCGTATCCCATAGGATATAAAACATTAAAGCCACACATCCTCTTATAACGCGCATATGTATCCCCAATAGAATAATTTCTTAAATGTCCCATATGTAATTCTGATGAAGGATACGGATACATTTCAAGAACATAGTATTTTAGATCTTTTCTAGCTAAATCTTCCTTAACCTCAAAAATTTTTCCCTTTTCCCACTTATCTTGCCACTTTTGCTCAATTATATGTGGATCATATTCAACCATAGAAGTGAACCCAAATTATTTTAAAATTGCTTAACTAAATATTATTTTGAATAATTTATTCATTAAATTTTTTTTGAAATAGAGATTAAATTTATTGTAAAAAACTTAACTTAATTATAAACTTTAGAACGCTTAATGACTATTGAAAAAATTAGAGTTTCAATTGGAAGTGCAGTAGTTTTAGGATTATCTCAAAGTAACAAATTTGACGTTGCTCCCACTACTTGCTACCTTATGACATACCTGAAAGGCCATTGTACGGCAAATTGTGGATTCTGTCCTCAAGCTAGAGACTCTGAAGGCTCCGTAGAGTTTTTATCACGAATAACATGGCCAATTTTTGAATTTAAAGAATTTTTAACTAAATTAAATTATTTACCTCCTCATAAGAAGTTTAAAAGGATTTGTATACAGACACTGAATTATTACAAAAACTTTGATGATTTAGTTGAAATTATAACTAATATTAAGAAAAATTCAAATATTCCTCTCTCTATTGCAATACCTCCCATGCCAAAAAATAAGTTAAGAGAGTTTAAATTAATTGGCGTGGAGAGGATTGGTATTGCTTTAGATGGCTCTACAGAAGAAATTTTTGAAAAAGTTAAGGGAAAAGGGGTAAATGGTCCTTATAATTGGAATTTACATCTTCAAAGCCTAAATGATGCATTAGAAATATTTTCAGTAGATTTTGTGACTACTCATCTGATAATTGGGTTAGGAGAAACTCCGCAACAGGTTTTGGAACTGATTAAAAGATTACATAACTTAAAGATCAAAGTAGGTCTATTCGCTTTTACTCCTATAAAAGGAACAAAACTTCAGATTAATTCCAAACCCGATATTATTATATTTAGGAAAATCCAACTTGGAAGGTATTTAATAATCAATGAGGATAAAGAATTAAAAGATTTTACCTTTAATATGCAAGGAGACATAATCAAATTTAATATAAATAAAAAAGAATTGAAAGCTATAATTGAAAATACTAATGCCTTTATAACAAGTGGATGTCCTGGTTGTAATCGTCCCTATTATACATCAAAACCCTCCGGACCAATTTATAATTACCCTCGAGAATTAACTAATACTGAGCAAGAAAAGATTTATCAATCACTTCTAAAATACATATATGAGTAGATTGTGAAGAATTATGGAAAAATGGAGATTTATACCTTTACAAATTAGAAATGGTTATTGGAATATGGCTTTAGATGAAGCTATTCTGAACTCAGTAATAAATAAAAAATCTCATTATACGATTAGATTTTATAAATGGAAACCATCGACGATTTCAATAGGTTTAAACCAAAGCTTTTCAGCAGAGGTAAATTTGAATGTTGCTAAAGAAAATGGTTTCAATATCGTTAGAAGAATTACCGGTGGTGGTGCTGTTTTTCATGATGAATTCGGGGAAATTACTTACTCAATAGTATGCTCCCTTGACTTTTTAAAAAAGCTTAATGCTAAGAAGGTGATTGAGCAATTTGAAATAATTGAAACAGGTATAGTAAATGGACTAACTTGCTATGGATTAAAACCAGAAAAGGGGATTATACATTGCCCTGCAATATTTTTAAATGGTAAAAAATTTTCTGGTAATGCTCAAGTAAGAAAAAAGGGTTGTCTCTTGCAACACGGAACTATTCTATTAGAAATTAATCCTGAATTAATGTATTCTGTATTAAAAGCTCCTTATAATATATCAAAATCAAAAATGGTTAAATCTGTTTATTCTAAATGTGTTGGTATAAGGGATCAACTCCAAAATTACAATGAAAAGGATTTATTATATTCTTTGAAAAGGGGCTTTGAATCCACATTAGGAATAAAGCTGGAAGAAGGTAAATTCATCGAATATGAGTTAAATTTAGCAAGAAAATTGATGATGGAGAAATATTCAAAGGAAAATTGGTTAAAGAAATATGAGTAAAATGAAAAGTCTATTAAATAAATTCAAAAATGGAAGCCCCACTTGGTCTGATTACTCCAAATTTATAGATTTAAAAACAAATGATATAAATTATTTTTTAGAACTTGCCTTAAAATTGAAAAACGAGAATTTTGGTAATCAAATAAAGATTTATATTCCAAATAAGAGATTTCCAGCTATTAGTATAACTGGAGATTATTGTGCTTTAGCATGTGAACATTGTAACAAGAAATACCTAAAAGGAATGGAAAAGGTCCTTAATAAAGATAACTTAGAGAGTTTTTTATTCAATCATTTCGAAAATGGAGGAGTTGGTGCTCTAATTTCGGGAGGATGTGAACCGGACGGTTCTGTTCCTTTATTAGAGTTCTTAGATTCAATCAAGTTAATAAAGGATAAAACTAATTTAATAATAAATACACATACGGGGTTATTAAATGAAGAAACAGCTAAAAAGTTAGCTGAAGCAAGAGTAGATATTGTTTCATTTGATGTAACTATGGATGAGGAGGTAATCAAAAGCATTTACCATTTAAATAAAGATCCTGAAGATTATAAACAATCTATTGAGTATCTAAAGAAATATAATTTAAATATCGTGCCTCATATTTGTATTGGATTATTGTATGGGAAAATACATAAAGAATTAGAGGCAATAAAATTTCTTAAAGAATCTGGGCTGAACCCTTCCTTGATAGTTTTAATAGCATTAATCCCACCCAAAGATTCCAAAACTAAATTTATCCAACTCAATCCAATTGATATAGCAAAAGTAATTGCTGTAATTAGATTTGTTTTCCCTAGTACCGAAATTTCTCTTGGGTGCATGAGACCAAGAGGAAAGGCAAAAATACAAATTGAAAAGTCTGCGATTTTGGCTGGAATTACGAGAATAGAAATTCCTTCAATTGAAACTTTAAAGTGGTTAAAGCAAAAATATCCCAATATTGAATTAAAATTTTTTTCAGCTTGTTGTGCAATACCTCAGCAGTTTGAAAAGTTTGCTAAAAGTAAAGAATTTGATTTGAAAAAATATAAAGATTTTAACTCTTATCATGAATAAAAAAATCGAATTAATAGGTTTAGAGAATTTTCCTCTTATAAAAGTAGGAGATAATATTGCTCAAATAATTTTTAATAATTTAAATGAAAATAATATTTCATTACAAAATGGAGATATTCTTGTCATAGCACAAACTATTGTGTCAAAGAGCATTGGAAGAATTAGAGATCTAAGAAAGATTAAACCAAGCAAGAGAGCAATTGAAATTTGCAATAGAATAACTTCTAAAGGAAAAAAAGTTCATATACCAATAAAAAGCCCTGAACTTATTCAAGCAATTTTAGATGAATCAGAAACTATATTAAAAGCTGAGCATGTTTTAATAGTTGAGACAAATCACGGATTTGTTTGTGCTAATGCAGGTATTGATAAATCGAATATTGAGGGAGAGTATAATATTTCCTTATTACCAGAAAATCCTGATGAAGAAGCAAATAAGATACGCTCTTCTCTAAAGAAATTAACTGGAAAGGATTTAGCAATAATAATTTCTGATTCTTTTGGGCGTCCTTTCAGGGTTGGAGCAATAGGAGTAGCATTGGGAATTTCTGGAATTAACCCAATTCTAGATAAAAGGGGTGAAAAAGATTTATTTGGATACGAGTTAAAAAGCACAATTGTAGGTCAGGTTGATAATTTAGCATCAGCAGCTCAATTAGTTATGGGAGAAGCTGATGAAGGTTTACCTGTTGTGATAATTAGGGGTTATGAATTTGATCTGGTAGAGAAAACATCTATTTCAGCAATTTTAAGAGATAAAAATCTGGACTTATTTCGAGACAAAGTTTCAGAAAAATATTTTGTGGATCTTTTAAAATCAAGAAGAAGCTATAAGTTAGAATTTAGTTTGGAAGATATTGATATAAAATTGATCGAAGAATGCATTGATATAGCTCGGTGGGCTCCAAGTGCACATAATGGACAGTTTTGGCGCTACGTTATTTTGGAAAAATCCAAGCTTCGCGAACATTTAATTATTAAAATGAATGAGAAATTCCGAAAAGATTTATCGAAAGATGGTAAATCAAAATCATTTATAAAAAATAAAATATTAAGCACAAAAAATCAGTTCTTAAAAGCACCATATTTAATTTTACTCTGTTTAGATAAACCTAATTTTGAAAGATATTCTGATCTTGATCGTAATCAAAATGAATTTTTTATGGAGGTTCAAAGTGTCAGCGCATCAGCAACATATTTATTGTTAGCTCTTGAATCTAAAGGCTTAGCGGCATGTTGGTATTGTGCTCCATTATTTACTAGGCAGATTGTGAAAGATATGTTAAATTTACCAGAATCTTATTATCCAATTGCTTTTTTTACCGTTGGATATTCGATAAAAACGCCTCCCATTCCAAAAAGAAAGAGATTAGAGGATATAATATATAATTTAAATCAGTAAAAAGTAATCAAGATGAAAAATCATTTTTATTTAGTGTTAGCTGGCGGAGTTGGTGCAGCAAAGTTTATTGATGGTTTATCAAATGTAATTCCTCAAGAAGAGCTTAAAGTATTAATAAATACAGGTGATGATATCGACTTATTCGGTTTAAAAATTTGCCCAGATATTGATATCATTACCTATACATTAGCAAATGTAGTGGATAAAGAAAAGGGATGGGGTTATTTTAATGAAACGTTTAATTGTTTAAATATTTTAAAAAAATATTATCAATTTGGATGGTTTAATCTTGGTGACAAAGATTTAGCAACACATATTTTTCGAACAGACTTATTAAAAAAAGGATTAACTAAGGCGGAAGTTACCTCTTTGATTTGTAAGAAATTAGGAATAAAAGCTCATCTTATCCCTATGTGTAATGAAGAAGTACAGTCAATTATTAACATAGGTTCAGAATCAATACATTTTGAAGAATATTACATAAAGCATAATTGTGAACCTGAGATTAAGGGTATAAAGTTTGAGGGAATTAATGAAGCAAAACCGGTTAAAAATGTTTTGCAATATATTAAAGATGCAAAGCGAATAATTATAAGCCCATCAAATCCAATAGTATCAATTGGAACAATTCTCCAAGTTAAAGGAATCAAAGAAACATTGAGAAAAGTGAAAGAGAAAGTATTTGCACTATCACCAATAATAGAAGGCAAAACGATTAAAGGTCCAGCTGATAAATTGATGAGGTATTTCGGCTTCGAAGTCTCGTGTGTAGGTGTAGCAAATTATTATCAAGATATTATAGGTCATTTTGTAATCGATAATAAGGATTGTTATTTGAAATCAAAAATTGAAGAACTAGATATAAAAACTTATTGTTTTGATACAATAATGAAAAATTTGGATAAAAAAAAGAAATTGGCTCAATTCATTATTGATATTGACAACTAATTATGATTAGGTAACTGCTTCTTCTGCTTTCACTTCTTTTTTGGCTTCTTTTTTTTCTATTTCTTCTTTCTTTACATAATCTCCAACTGATGCTAAAATTTCTTTGATTCTTCCCTCTTGTTGTAGTCTAATAATTAAATTCCTATGTTTGATAAAAGAAATAATTTTAGATACAATTGGAAAAATTAGCATTATTGGTAATAATATGAGTAATATAATTTCTGGTGAATACATTGCTACACTCTCCATGATTGCTGGTGGTAAGTTAAATACTTCTTCTAAGAACCATTTTGGATGAATAATGATGAAACTTATGATGATAAGTACAACAAGACGAATAAGAATATTTAAAAAAGTGGATAATGCTAAACTTTTTGCTCTAGGTGCAGATGATCTCGCTGTTAATGTGTCTTGAGCTTCAATATCTTCACGATAAAGTCTCTCGACATATCTTCCTAGTCGTCTTGTTTTAGATGCTGCAGTCACTAATTTTTTTTCTTCTTCCTCTAATTTCCGTTTTTCAATCATTTCTTTAACATATGAAAATTTTTCACTTGTTTTGGCAAAGAATTTACTTATTGTTGTTTTCTCTCCAATTTCTAGCTCTTCCATTCTACTTTTGGCTTCTTCTTTAATTTTATCCACATTAGCGGTAATATAATGCGATTCACTCTTCAAAATTTCTAATTGAATTTCTAATCTGTCGCTTCTCTCTAATGAAGGTCTAGTAACTGTTTCTGTATAATTAATTTGAAACGCTAATTCAATATATAAGTAGGATATAATTGCGAGTAAGATAACTGGACTTCCCAGAAATTGAAAAAAGTCATCTATAGGGATCGCATTTAAGGAAGGGTCAAGAGGATTTGGTAAATCTTCCAGGTATTCAATTGAAACATGAAATAGGCCTAAAAGTTCATTGAAACCTGAAAACATTAGGGGTACAATAATCATTAGAACTAGAGCCCCTACAGCGATTAAATCATGTTTTGGATTTGTTTTTAAAAATGTTCTAATTGCAAATATAATTGAAATAACAAATAATAATTGGAAGAGGATTAAATAAAAATCTCCAAAGAAGATTGAAATTTCATTTAGAATTAAATCTGGAATTTGATTTAAATTTGGTGTAGTTCCATCCGGAAATGTGAACCATAAACTTAAAAAATTTTTAAAAAATCCATCTATGAAACTAAACATGAAGTCCCGATTAATCATTGGAAGAAAAACGGTCGTAGCGATGAAAGCACAACCTAATGCTATTAAATACGCTCCCGCAAAAATGAGGAGCGTAAAAATGTTTTTAATGCTTTCGATAAAAGAAAATAAGGCAAATTCTCCATCAGTTGTAAACAGGACTTCACTAAAGTTAAATATAGAGAGAAAAACTAATATTAGCCAAACAAACAACAAAACATTGATTATCTTTAATACTTGTAAATAATATCTTACCATATCTAAAACGCCTTTCCTTTTTTCTTTGCCTCCATATAATTACCTAATACTTGGTTCATCATATCATCAGGACCTACTGTTACAATGTTAATTCCAAGATTTCGAATATCTTGCTTAACCTTTAGTATATGTTCCATCATCTCTTCACTTATGGCTTCTGCTAAAGCTTTATCTGTTGTAGATAAATCAATTTCATGAATCTCAAACCAAGGGCTAAAAGGATTAACAATTATAATCGAGTGGTTGAATGGAACTAACTTTCTTATACCTTGGCCTATTTCTTTAATAGGTGATTCTAAATCTGATATAAAGAAAATTAAACTGCGTTTTTGAAATCGTCTGATAAAATAATCCATTGCTTCAACTATTCTATTTTTTCCTTCAGGTTTAATTTTTGCCACAAAATCTAATACTTGATAAAAGTGATCATCTCCCTTTCCTGGTTTTAAAAATTGCATATTCTTTTTATCTGAAAATGTAAATACTCCAACGCTATCCCTACGTGTTAACGCGACTTTTGTTAAAAGCATACATGCTCTTATAGCGTATTCAAATTTTGTATTTTCAATAGCACCCCCAGCCATAGAATTTGACGAGTCGATAATAATCATGACAGTAATATCTCGTTCACTTTCATATTCTTTTACGATTAATTGTTGAGAACGAGCACTTGCTTTCCAGTCTATTAATCTGAATTGATCTCCAAAAACGTACTTCCTCATTCCATAAAATTCTGAACCGAGGCCTTTTTGCTTAGATCTTTGTAAACCATAGTTTAGTTGAAGAGATCTTTTAGATCCTAAAATTTCAATCTTTTTAATATCTTCGTAAGGAGGATAAACTAGTATATCTGAAACACTGTTGGGAACTATTCGTTCTTCTGAATTAAAACCTAATCTGTCTTTTATGGTAATTGAAAGTGGACCCAATGGATATTCTCCTCTAACTTTTGGTTCAAGAACGTATGAAAATTTAATTAAACCTTTGGGGCCAATACGGGTAGAAATAAAATTTTCTCCTAATACTAATCTAAAAAGTTCTGGATTATAATAATCTCGAATCTCAAGAAAATCAAAACTATTTTTTCCAGTATTTTCAACTACTACTTTTACATGAACAAAATCATCCTTAAAAACCTTTTCTTTCTCTAACTCACGATGTACACGTAGTTCTTCTACATTCATTTGCCAATAAAAAACTGGCAGGCTAATTATTGTACTAAATAATAAAAGAATAGCGAAATATATCAAATAATAATTTACAAATGCAAATCCGGCTGTTAGAAAAAATACTGAAAATAGAATTAAAGTTCTTCCTTTTCCTCCAAAAATTTCATTTCACCATTCTTTTGATTATTTTTCCTATACAAAATTTTCCAATTTTTTAATCTATTATGATAGAGCGGCCTGAATTAGATTGGAATAGGTATTTCTTCTATAATGTTTTTAATTACTGATTTGACATCTAAACCTTCCAACTCTGCTTCCGGCTTCAATAAAATACGATGATTTAATGCAGGGACTACTAACGCTCGTACATCATCTGGTGTAACGTATTGACGACCTAAAATCGATGCACGTGCTTTAGCACACTTCATTAATACCAAACTAGCTCTTGGGCCTGCACCCATACTTAATTGTGGGTGATTTCGTGTCTTTAGAATTATATCTCTAATATATTTCAATATTCTATCATCAATATAAACAAGATTCATCAATTTCTGAGCAGCAAGTATTTCTTGAGCGCTTGTAATTTGTTCCACGGAAGGAGATTCACCAGAAATTTGTCTTCTCATAATTTCTACCTCTCCATCCTCTTCAGGATAATCAAGCCATACCTTCATGAGAAATCTATCTAATTGTGCTTCTGGTAAGGGATAGGTACCCTCCATTTCAATAGGATTCTCAGTAGCTAGCACTATGAAAGGCTTTTCTAAAGGCAGAGTTTGACCCTCTATTGTTACTTGACGCTCAGCCATAGCTTCTAATAATGCTGCTTGAGTTTTTGGTGCGCTTCTATTTATTTCATCTGCTAAAACCACATTTGCAAAAATCGGTCCTTTTTGAAGTATAAATGTCCCTTCTTCTTGAGAAAATATTTTCGTGCCAGTGATATCTGCTGGAAGTAAATCAGGAGTAAATTGAACGCGTCTAAAACCAATTCCAAGCGTTTTAGCGAAAGTTTTGGCCATAACGGTTTTTCCTAGACCGGGTACTCCTTCAAGAAGTACATGTCCATTTACAAGAAGTGCTATAAAGAGTTCTTGCAAGATTTCTCCATAACCAACGATTACTCGCGAAACCTCACTTAAAACTTCTTGGGCCATCTCTCGAATAGGAGCGACATCAAGTTCCTCTCTTTCATAATATTTTGCTTTATCTGGGGCTTCCATTTTTTTTTCACTTCTTTTTTTTTTAACCTAATTTAATTTTATATATTATTCACAACCCATTCCATCTCAAAGAACAGGTTTTCAAAATCTTCTACATTTTTAACTTTAGATTTTCCTTCTTTAATAGGTAATATTCTGTCCATAAATTTAGAAATTCTTTTAATTTTTACTTTATTGATACTAGGATCTTTAGAAACTGCCAAATTAACAACATTTTGAGTTGTTATGGTTCCACCACCTAATTGAGCATTTAATTTACGTTCTAATCTTCTATATAACAATTTTAGAGCTTTGCCATATTCACTTTTATTTCTAAACCATTCAATTTTTTGGGCAAAATAAGAGGAAGTTCTAAACTTTTCTCTTTCTTCTATTTGCTCTTGCTTTTTTGCTTTCTTTTTTTCTGCTTTTTCATCTTTTTTTGGTAAGTACTTTCTTAATGTATAGACTGCTAGAAGAGGGTATATCCAAGCTGTGATTGGATTAGTGGAAAGGTGGATAACATATTGAATAATAAAACCAAAAAGTCCAGCAGAAGTTAAATCTCTTGAATATTCAGGGCGGATGTGAGCTTCATCAAATGCAATTACCCAATCATTCTTATCTTCTCCAAAAGTAAGCCAATCTACTATATTTATCCCAAATTGACGATTATCATAATTTGGATGATTAATTAATTCATTATTAAACAAACTAGCATCTGCAGACACAAAAACGCGACCATTTCCGCCAAAGGCAGTGAGATCTTTGGCCATAAAAACAGCATGGTAGTATCCCGCTAATGGCCATTTAGTGTAATTCCACCCAGGAATAAACCCAGTTATCAAGCTTAAATCTACATAGTCATCTTCAAATTTATACATATGATCCTCGTTTTTATCAACATAAGCATATCTTGAAGTAGAACCTATTACATCCCAATCAAAGAAAGTAGTAAATGGTTCTCCAAGTGCACTAGATGATTGTGAAAGAATTACTTTATTTATATTATTAGTTGTAGGGTGAACAGGATCAAAATCTTGAATAACAGGAAAATCTGGGCGAGTATCATAAGAATCATTATCTCGTAAAATTCCATCGGGAAAAATTGCTACGGGAATTACTCCTTGGATATCAGGATCCAAAGCGCTTGCAATAAAAATTTCCCATAATAAGGTGCTGGTGCTACCATGATCATGGCAAATTAAGATTGAATTTTTAGTCTCGTTACTAAAAAAATCTACAAAAAAGGGTATTTCAAATAGCGGATTATAAAATTGATTTGGGCCTAATAATATTAATAAAACAGATTTATTCAGGCGTTGCGTTGCGCTTAAGCTAGTTTGTATTGACATAATATCATATCCTTCCTGCTCAAGAGAATTTCTAAAATCAGTAGCTCCATTCCACTCATCATTATAGATTGAGAAATTTTGATTATTTTCTCCCTTATCAAAAATAGGACCTATTAATGGGATTAAAATAAAAATAAAAATGGTAAGTAATAATGCTTCTTTGTAAATGGAACCAGTTTGAACTTTTTTACGGGAAAGCGCCTCTCTTGACTTTTGTGTATAGACATTACGAACAAAAATAGCAAAACCTATTCCTAAGAAGACTGCTCCAATGTAACATACAAAGGGAATATAACTTAAATATACTGGAGGAACTTCACCAGGATGATTTATTTGATAAATTTCGACAAAATCCGAAATGAATACACCATAAAATATTAAAAATATGGTGAAGAATACGAATATTATCCCTTTCGACAAATTTACTTTTTTTCCTTTATTTTTCCCGCTAATAGCCATTTTTCCTTTAATTTTCTTATATTAGAGTTCTATTTCTCAGTTTTTTTAAATTTTAGAAACTAACAGCTCGTAGTTTTTTCCCTGTAATTTCATTATACAAATTTGAAAATAATTCTATTGTGAAATTTAGTTCTTTATTGGTAGGTTCTATCCCCCCATAAATGATATCTTCAATTTTTTTTATAAAGGGATACACAGCTTCAGGTTTTTGACCTAATTCATTAACGCAAGTAATAGCATATTCACGAATTGTTTGAT
>JBHLPZ010000048.1:0-17318 GCA_048885325.1 Candidatus Odinarchaeota archaeon | reverse complement strand
AAAAATTATTAAAAAAATAATCTCCCATCTACTTAGAATAGGTAAAAGAATTTTAAATTGACTAAAGAAAGTAGATACCTCATAAGTTAAATCAGTTTCTACTGGTAATAGGTATATGATGAATGCAAGTGGTATCATACAAACTACTCCTAATAAAAAAGAAATTGCCATTTTGATTAGAAAGCGAGGTATTTTATAATCCTTATTTTTATTAATAACCTTAATTTCTTCTTTTGAATATGCATCTCTATTAATAACTATATAAAGAAAAGAAATGGAAATACTAAATATTAATAAATATATTATTCCGTTTAACATTACAGGCTTCCCTTTTAATGTAGCTCCCGTACTTCCAACAAATATCAATATTATGATTGAAAATACTAAAATCAATACATATAATACCTTGAATATGTCAAATTTCTCAAAATTTACCCCCTTTTCGTAAAATGCGATGAAAATTACACTCAAAAGAAACCCTATCATCGTAAACGTAATTGAAGTAGTTTTTAACGTTAAAAAGAAGAAAATAATATTTAGAATTACTCCAAAAAATCCTAAATAAAGGTAGTATGAGATGTTTTTTATATCGAAAAATCTCCTGTTTTTATGAAATAGATTTTCAAATAGAAATCTAATTGAAATTGATTTCTTTTGGGATAATTTATTGTTAATTAAAACTAGGATTAGAGAGAGAACTAATAATATAAATCCAGAAATCAGAAATCTTAAAAATATAACCATAATAATAGACACATCTACAAATAAATCAGAAACAATTATTGGAATAAAGCTCCATAACAAATTTGCCAAAATTATATTGATTATTAGCTTGTTTTGCATTGCTTCAAAGAATTTTTTAGTTTCAACATTTTAGAGGTAGTAAATAAAGATCATAGAATTTCTTTTAATATGAATATTTTTGTTAAACATACATCCATTAATTTTAGCCTCATTCCCATCCATTTCCCAACTCTCTTTAGGGCAAAAAATCCAAAACTTTAATCTTAAATAAGATTTTTAATTTAATGAATTTCAAAAAAATAGTAGTGTGAAATTTTATGCCAAGTTCGAAAGAATTTATTGAAATGGACCATGAATATTGTGCTCATAACTATCATCCAATTCCTGTTGTAATATCGAAAGCAGAGGGGGTTTGGGTATACGATCCAGAGGGTAATAAATATTTGGATTGCTTATCTGCTTACTCAAGTCAAAATACTGGTCATTGTCATCCTGAAGTTGTAAAAGCCTTAAAAGAACAAGCGAATAAAGTTACACTTACTTCTCGTGCATTTCATAATGATATGATGGGACCCTTTCTAAAGAAATTATGTGAAATTGTAGGTCCTCATATTAATGACCCTAATAAGTCTGGAGTTATGGCTCTTCCCATGAATACTGGTACTGAAGCAGTAGAAACAGGTTTAAAGGTTGCCAGAGCTTGGGGTTATATCAAGAAAAAAATCCCGAAAGATCAAGCTCAGATTATAATTTGTAGGGATAACTTTCATGGGAGAACAATTACAATAGTTGGTTTTAGTACCGATATTTCGGCTGTAAAATATTATGGCAACTTCGGACCACATACTCCTGGATTTACGATTATTCCCTATGGAGATGCTGAAGAATTAGAAAATATTATCTTGGAAATAGGTCCAGAACGAGTGGCTGGTTTTCTTTTCGAACCTGTGCAAGGAGAAGCTGGAGTTAAAATTCCTCCGGAGGGATATATAAAAAAAGTAAGAGAAATCTGCAGTAAACATAATATATTAATGATTGCAGATGAAATTCAAACAGGTTTCGGAAGGACAGGAGAATTATTTGCTTGTGATCATGAGAATGTGAAACCAGATATGCTATTATTAGGAAAAGCTCTTGGAGGTGGTGTATATCCTGTATCTGGGATAGTAACCACCAAAGAGATAGTTGGTCCTGATGTAGTTAAACCAGGAACCCATGGAAGCACATTTGGAGGTAATCCTTTAGCGTCTGCGGTTGGCATGAAATCTTTAGATATTCACATTGAAGATCACTTACCAGAACGAGCTAAACAACTTGGTGCTTACTTTATCGACGGACTTAAAAAAATCGCAGAAAAAGAAACAATTATACCTATTAAAGAAGTAAGGGGTAAAGGATTATTAATGGCAATAGAATTTACAACAGAAGCGAGACATATTGTAGAAATGCTAAAAGATAATGGAATCTTAGCTAAAGATACGCACTCTACTATCATAAGATTTGCTCCACCTTTGATAATTACGAAAGACCAAGTAGATTGGGCTTTAAAAGTCATAGAAAAAGTACTTATTAGATAAAAAATCCATTTAAACGCTATTTAGGAAATCCCAAAAAAAAAAAATAATGTTGTAAAATTTAAATTAAAGATAATATCTAAGAAATTTCATAGACTCTGCTACACTTCTGATATCGAAATAATCATATCGCATCGGCTTATAGGTCCAGGTTTCATACAATATTAATTGATCATAAGCATGAGGGCTATATTCCATGTATCCATTCATGAATCCACTTTGACCTGGTGGAATAACATTCATTGCATTAGTTGTGTCATCCCAAACTGACCAACCACGTGTTTTTATCATTTCTACAACTTGGTTGTATGTTCCACGATTCATAGAATGCATTACAGGGGATGGTAATGCTCCTTGTGCACCAAACCATGTTGTTCTGACTGGTGTAAGCCATGTATCCATATCAGGTCCAAGATCATCTGTTAAATTACCAATTGCCCATTTAAGCGCTCGATTAATAACCACATTTTTATCTACACCATTTAGATAATCAAAGTATAAAGGTAATTTCGAAGCTGGCCCATCAAAAACATGGATTAATGTACTAGGCCAAACACTCGCATATTCGCGATGTATAGGTCCTACTTCAGCGTATGGTGGAAGATCATCTTCAAAGACGACATCGAATATTCTATCATACCAAGCATCAAAAATGGTTAAACCTGGATCATCATATGTTGCAGCAGGATCAGGCCAGCGTGGTAATTCATAATCATTATAATGATGATTCCATGCTTGTAAATAAGGTAATGCGGCTTGAATATCAGGGTCAGCAGAAACACTCGCGGCTGCTATTAAGTCGTCTAATACACTCATCGCTGGAATATGGTTATAACCGGCATCCATATTAATGCTTTTCATATCTTCTAATGTAATTTTATCCTTCATACTTAAAAGGTCCTGTATTCGTTTAACGCGGTGTCCTTCACCCCAACCGGCATCAGATTCTCCATAAGGCCAATTTGCAATAGGTTTATTATTCCAATTAGCAAGAAAACCTTCTTCAGGGTTGAGGCATTTTGGCATTTCATCAAATCCCGTAACACCTACCCATTCTTCTTCCCCAGTACCCCATAATGGAAATCTATCATCGATAATTCTTCCCTCTTTACCTGTTTCAGGTTTTATAGGGAAATACCCAGAATGGCAATATGCAATATTTCCATATCTATCTGCCCAGTAGAAGTTATGTGCAGGTTGGACTGTGGCGCAAGCATCGAAAAAGTCCCAATGTGTTTTTGCTTGTTGAAAGAGTTGCCATCCTTCTTCAGCTTCAAGATCATTTAGGTAATAAGGAGTTTTCAGGGTAAAAGCTAAATGATTTTCTTCATCCTCACCAATAATAGGACCGTGAATGGTACGTCTAATATCAAAATCTACATAATATGCTTTCCCAAGACCATAAATTCTTTCTGTTCTCACTTCCATATCTTTCCATTCACCATTATACAAATATTGGTTATGATTGTCAGGATTTAAGACTTCAATGTACGTATCCATTACATCTGAAACACCAGTCGTAGAAGTCCATGCTCCAGAAGTGCTTACTCCAATCAATATGGAAGGAGCCATTGGCATCATCATTCCAACAGCATTAATTCCAGCTCCGTGTAAACCTACTTCCATCACGATTTGGGGGATTGTTTGTCCCATTTGAGGCCCTCCAACTTGAAGAGCGTTTCCTGATTCAGATTTACATGGATTAACAATCCACGCATTACTTCCAAATGAAGTAGGTATTCCTAAAGATTCAAATAGTTCAGTTTGTCCCATCTGAGCTTCCTCATAAGTATTCCATACTTCATTGATATTACTTGAAATCCCAAGAACGCCACAATCTTCACATGAATAATCAGTAAACCAGTTTACTTCTCCACAACATTCACCTCGGATTGATACTTCTGCGCCAGGATCATTTTGGGGGAAATGATCATTGAAGATTCCCCATCCAATTTCTTCTCCATAGCGATCAATCAACGCTTCTAGAGCTGCAAGATAACTAAGTTCATCTCCACCACAACCTCCAAATCTCCATGCCATCATAGACATGACAGCTACACTATCTTCGATGGTCCAAGGTTCAGGAAGGAATCCAAATGCTAAATATTCAATAGGGATCTTAGAAAGATCTCCCATAGAAAGAGCTAACAAAGCTTCATTAATGTATGCATTTACTCCATCTACATATGCTAATAGCATCTCTTTTAATTTTGCTTCTGGTTTTGTGGGATTCCATTTATTAAATATTTCTAATAATTCTGCCCTACTATAACCTACTGTTCTTGTTTGTAAATCAGATTCGATGGGTGCTAATCCAATTTCTGCAAGACTTCCAAAAGCATTTCTTCTATAAACTTCAGCTTGCCACAGTCTATCTTGAGCCATTGCGTATCCACATCCAAAACCCAATCCTTCTTTGGTTCTTGCGAAAATATGAGGTACACCATAATCATCTCTTAAAATTGTGATCCTATCATAACTATAAGGATATGCGTATACAGGAGTTATTGAAAGAATAGTAGTTAAGATCAATACTGATAATAAATATGCTAATTTTTTTTTATCCATATAATAATCACATTTTTTTAATTTTGATTTTATAATTAGATTTCACATACAATTTTATCTGAAAAATATTTAAACTTTACTGTCTTGGGCTTTGCGTCAAAAAAATGCGAAATTTTGATAGTTTTTATCACACTAAAAAACTTTTTTGATAAAATAATAGCAATTTTTATCTCAAAAAGTAAGAAGTTTAAATATAGAAATGTGTACCAGCTTCTCCTTCTAGTGCTGCTTCAATTTTTTCAATAGATGTAATAATTGCTTGTTCACCACCACTCTCTAAGAAATTAATTAACGCTTGAACTTTCGGACCCATACTACCTGGAGGAAAATGTCCTTCCTTCATATAGTTTTTTGCTTGCATAATTGATAATTTATCAAGATATTGAAAATCTATCGTTCCATAATTTAACGCAACTTTTTCTACGTCTGTGGCGATTAATAAGATATCTGCACCAATTTGTTCAGCTAATTTAGCACTAGCTAAATCCTTATCAATGACTGCCTCTACCCCATTAAAACGATTACCTTCTTTGACAACTGGTATTCCTCCACCTCCACAAGCAATAACAATAAAATTTTCTTCCATTAATTTTCTAATTTCCCTCCATTGTACAATTCTTATTGGTTTCGGGGAGGGTACTACACGTCTCCAACCTTTTGAAGTTTTTACGAATCCAGGTTTTTTACGTTTGTAAATTGGTCCAATTGGTTTAGTAGGTCGTTTGAAAGCCCGATCAGAAGGATCAACTTCTACGTATGTTAAAACCGTTAAAAAATATTTTTCAGCATCTATTCCTAAATGCGTAAGTTCTTCATCTAACGTAGATTCAATAAGAAATCCAATTTGGCCTTGGGTTTCTGCAACTAAAATCTCTAAAGGCATTTTAGTTACTTCAGTCGTAGCTTCTTGTTGAAGTAGAAGCGCGCCGACCTGCGGGCCATTTCCATGCGTTATTATTATATTATAGTCCTCTGATAATTCAGCAACTTGTTTAATAGGAGCTCTTAGATTAGCTAACATTTGCTCTGCAGTCCCTCTTTCCCCTGGCTTAATAAGAGCATTTCCTCCAAGAGCAACTATTAGGGTTTTCATGGTACTTGAGTATTGAAGAATTTAAAATTTACTTATAGATTTGATATTACATTTTACTGTCCAAAAAAATAATTTAGTCTTTAAGTTTTTAAAAATTTTATGATTCCTTTTATGAATCCTTCTCCTCATTTTCATTTATTCTACATCACAATTTTTTCTTTAAATATCCTCATCATAATTACACATTACTAATCATAAAAAGTACAAGTATGAGTTGAAAATTATGCAATTAATCGAAGTTATAAGAGATATACAAACACGGATTCTTGAAAATCCAGATGAAATTATGAAAAATATTCAAATTGGTATAAGTATCCCCGTATTACCGGACTTTTGGAAATATATGCGAAGTGATTTTGAAGAATATAATGCCAAATCGATTATTCTCGAAGAGGAAATAGATATAGAAACATTCGGAAAGATGACTGATAAGGTAATAGGGCATACATTAGTTTATGATGATGGTGGTGATGTCTTATTTTTTGGATTTTTTAGGGTAATTGATCATGAACCGCGAAAAATCGAGGCTTTAGTTAATAAGATAATTGAATATGCTCGTGAAAATAATTTTACTTCGATTCGAGGCCCCATTAACGTACCCACAGTTATTTTTGGTTGGGGTTTTATGGCCGAAGGAAGCAGAAAGGATTTATTTATTGGTTCCCCAGTAAACCCCCCAATTTATCAACGAATATTCATGAAAAAGGGATTTAAAGTAAAATTTCAAGAGGATAGGTACTGGATGCCTGCCATGAAAATGGATCCATATCGCAATCCTACTCTAAAAAAGAAAGGCGTAAATTTTGCAGAATATGAATTTTCTAATCCAGGGCTAGAAGGTATGATGCAAATCAAGGATGAGTATATCAGAATCCATGCAAATTATATGCCTCCCTCTGCACAAATTACTCCCAAAGCGTCTAAAAATTTTGATAACATCGTGGATTTCGTACATAGATATGGAACTGATTGGATGATGTGGATTGTGCGCCATAAAGCAACTAGACAGTTAGCAGCATGTGGTTACGTAATTCCAGATGTATTTCATAAAGATAGAAAAGGGGAACTCGATTCTATAAGTTTTCATGACTGGGTAGTCCATCCTGGTCATCGTCGCAAATATCTATCCATGTTGATGTATGGAGAGACTTCATTACGAGCAAAAGACAGAAAAACACCTCACTATATAAAACGAGGCTCATGGCCGGTGGGAGCTGATAATATTGCTAATGCTAATGCTGCCAAAAAGATGGGCGGAAAAAAAGATAGAAGCCATCTAATACTACAAATGGAGTTATAACTAACTAATTTTTTTATTTATCTTTTTCAACTAATTCTTTTTCTTTTAATTTAATATATATATTGTGAATTCTGGTTCCAAGCTGTTCTAAAAGTTCATTTCTTTCTTGGAGTTCTTTCTGAAGTTCTTCTGACGGAAGGCTAATGGTAGCCTCATTCTCGACTTTAGCATAAGAGGGAAAAAATGTTAAGAGGGCATCCTTCTTATTAACAAGGAATTTAAAGATGTAATGCCGTAAAAATTTATCACTTTTTTTTCCTGTGATTGTTTGGGCGATTACACGTTTTAATTTCTCAAATTCTGACTCATTTAATAATATATCTTCTAAAGCTTGTTCTAATACAGATTTTTGGTCCATTTTTTTCTCACCTATTTAGGAATTTTTTTAATTTTATATACCACTTAAAGACTAAATTATATATCTCATGGCTTAATTGTTCTATGTTCTCTGTGCCTACTTCTATTTGCTCACATCTTTCAAATAAATTCTTCAATTCATTATTACGGAAAGGAAACTCTTGTAGGTCGGAAAGCAGTTTAATAAATTCAATAATCTGATTTTTAGTAATCACTTCCTCAGAGTGATAATATTGCGTGCAACACTTCTTAATATAGCTGGGTACAAATTTGTGTAACATTTTAAGACTAGCAGGATATTCTTTATTTTGTATTCTATACTCAATTTTAAATAAAGCTCGTACCATCCTCCCATCAAAATTATGTGCAAGTATGTCTTTAAGCTGTTGTTCCGTTTGAGACGATAATATAGGTTGTAAAAATCGGGTAACTCCAGGGGTTTGTTGTGTAATTACCTCAACTGTAATGTGAGGTGGAATATTTTTCTTGGTATTAAAATCTTCTTTTATTGCTTGCTCATAAGCAGGGCCAACGATTAAGCACGTCCTTGTCGATTGTCCACCACCCGCAGTCCGGGGATGATGTTCTATTAAATATTCATGTTCCCTTAAAATCTCGTAAATAGTATCTCGTATTTTTACGATTTTTTTATGATCACGGGAATAATGCTTTGATAATTTAGGGTTTAGATATTCTAATAGATACATTTTTACTTTTGTTTCATATAATCCCGCGACATCCTGTACAATCTTAATTTTATCGAAAAATTGGAGAAGCTCATCTTTATATTCAATATATTCTTCTAAATCCCTTTCAAACTTGCCCACTTGAGCTAAGCTAAGAATTCTTTTTTCGCTATATTGTAAATCATACCCTTGGGTATTCATATAGTTAACAATTTCATAATATTCCATACATTTTACATTCTTCACGGTTTCCACCTGCAGGTTCACTGGAAAAGTCTGCTCTATGTCTGTACGTTTCAGAAGAATCTGGTCATGCCTCATGTTTCGCAGAAACTGGATTTGATAGTTTTCATTTCGTTTGGCACTATAATATCCTGTTCCATGAAGCTCATTTAAGTTTAATAAATTTGAAAAAGTAGCAATATCCCGTGCATCTGTGGTGCGAAAAGTCGCAATATTATTTAGGAATTTAAAAACATTGGGATGCAGATAACGAATTTCGTTTGCTGAACAAATGATACCAAACTCGTTTTCTTGTAACGGAACAAAAAATTTATCGATCATCCCATAATTTGCTACTCTATCTAAATAACTGCCATCAAACAAAAGATCAATATGAGGAAAAAAGATAAATTTCGAGGTAAATTGAGAAGTACTCTTACAATAGCGAATTAATTTGGAAAGTATCAAAAACATAAAATAACACAGTGTCCTATAATCCTCTGAAATAGAAATATCTACAATAACTGTATGGGGTGATGTAATAAATTCATATACTTTCACAATTTCTGCATCAGTGGTTTGTAAAAAGGCTAAATCTTCTTGAGAAATGTCAGTTAATGTAGAAAGAAGTTCATCGAATGTAGCATTTTTTTCATAGTCAGGAGCATGCTTTATGGCGATCTTTGCTACATTTAAATTTGCTCCGTATTGTCGCACATTATTTTTAAAAGTTTGCATAAAACGAGGATCTTTTCGAAAGCTCATTGCATACGCATCAAACATGTACTCTAAATATTTGATATTATCAGCTTCATAGGGAATTTCAGAACTAAAAGGGTCTAAAGTAAAGGCTTTTCCTAGCTTAAAATGTAAAATCTGATCCTGAAATTTAGTATTTTCAAAATGGGTTAGCAATTTAGACCATCTCCCTGTGAAATCGAAAATTAAGCAAGAAATACCCTTTTTAATTAGTTCCACAGCCACTTTCATATTAAGTAATTCTCTATCAATAATTGTACCGTTAGTGATCAATACAGAATGAAGTTGGTCAAGTAAAAAACCTGCTGGAGCCTCTGGTGTTAATGTTTCTGTATTGAACGCATGACCGATCTCAATAAAATTATCTAAATGTAATGGTGTGTTAAATTCTGCAGCCATTTTGGTGGTTACTCCTTTTTTCAACTCATCTGGAATAGAAACAATATTAAGTAAAGCAGTACCCTGGTACACTACATGATGTAAGTGGGATCCGTTAGCGTAAATGTGATTGTTTTTTACCAGTTCACATTCGAATCCAGATTCTATCCACTGCTTATATAGTCGTTTTATCCGAAAATTTCTAAAGCTGTTACCGAAAGTTTCTATTAATTGTACCCCTGCTTTATACAATTCTTCAATAATAACAGAAGTGGATTCTACAGAAACGTGTTCCGTAGAAATGCGAAAAGTCGTTGAGAGTAAAAAAATTGACTCCCAAATCCCTCCCCTTCGATTTATCCACGTATATCTATCAGCATCAGTGAGTAATCGTGTTCTAATGAAATTTGCTACTTTTTCGCGGAGTTTCTTAGCATATTCTTTATCCAATTCTGCAAATGAGAGAGGATGAGAAATTGCCGTATAGGTAAAAGGTATTTGATGATTATTTACTCCTGAAAAAAAATGGCGAAACGAACAAAGAGGGGGTTTGATTACTTCAAAGACATTATATAGTTTCATTCCAATTAGTTCTTTATGGTCTACATGCGCAAAAATAATGTCAGGGATGCGAGGGGATAAATAAAACGCAACATTATAAAAGGGATCGAAAGTAAAAATGCTTTGAGACTCAAAAAATTTAACAGAAAAGAGCTGAAACAGGATAGTTTTCCACCAAATAATAAGGATTGCGGGAATTAATAAAACATTAAACAATATGGTGAAAAGCAGAGGGAATGATAAGAATGAGAAATAAACATTAAATATTACTAATAGAAATATGATAAATACTGATTTGATAAAGCTAGCTTTTTTATTGAAGCGATGTATTCCAATTTCTTTTATGGGAATTTCATTAAAATCTTCTTGAAACAAGGAACTTCTAATGGCTCCAATTAAAGCATTTCCTGAAAGAGGGGTCACTAAAAAATGATGGAAACTGGCACTAAATAATGATTTAAATTTTACCCCATAATGAAATAATTGATTACTAAGGCTTCCAATCCTATGGTTAGTTACTTTACCTTGAGTAGAGCTAAACACAATGAAAAAAATATAGGTCTTAAACGCACCCGATTCTTTCTTGGTATGTACTACTTGGTAGGTGAAAGGGATATACTCTTCAATACCTGAAAATGCATTCAAGAAATTCAAAATAACCGAGTGCACGTTTTCAGCTAATACCTCAACAGAAAAGATTTTAATCCCTACGGTAAGCAGATCCTTATAATTAGTATAATAGAGTGTACTTTTATCATTTTCAATCTGCCAGAAGATAAGATCTTTAAAAGGACGGAAGGATCCTTTCCCTCTCCATAGAAAAAAGGCATC
This sequence comes from Candidatus Odinarchaeota archaeon, assembly GCA_048885325.1. Classification (GTDB taxonomy): domain Archaea; phylum Asgardarchaeota; class Lokiarchaeia; order Sigyniarchaeales; family SOKP01; genus SOKP01. The sequence continues at coordinate 6,245 of JBHLPZ010000048.1, read as the reverse complement.
ATAAAACACTAATATAAATCCGAGTTCTAAAATTACGGTTAAGCCCATTGCTAAATAGACATTCTTGCTCAAGAGATATGTTTCTAGCATAAACAAAAACCCAATACTTATAAGAAATATGAACTTAGTTAAAGAATGTTTCATGGATATGTCTTTCCTAGAGGGTTGCCTTTCCCAGATATATTCATACTCTATAGACCGTTTTGAGGTTGCTTTTTCTTTTTCCTTTGCGGTAAATTTATCTTCGTGCAAAAATTTTGTATAAAATTGGACCATAAGTTAGGATTCACCTCGATATAATTTGTGATAGAAAAGAAACAATAGTATGGCCAATCCCAAAAATGTGATAAGATAAATGCTTAATACGGATACTAAATGTGGAAATGAAATGGATTCAAATATAACCACACCATCTAAAAGTATAAAGGCTATTATGCCCCCTATTAGTAAATATTTAAGACTGGTCTGTTGGGATATTTGATAATAGATATTTGAAGTGAGCTTTCCAGTAGTAGAAATTCGACCTTTCGATGATGAACAAAGAGAGCTCTTTAACCGATTTAGTTGTAAAGTTTGTTCGAAATCCTCTTTATTAAAGGAGTGATCCAGCGATTTTTGCAATTTTCTTTCTTTTTGGGCAATTTGCTGGAATAGAAGGGATTTTACCCCATCTTGCTTACCTTTTTTCTTTTTTCCCGACTTAGATAAGTACGAAAAAAGGTTTAAATCTGAATATTCACGAATATCTTTTGCTTCAAATGATTTATAGATGTTTGGAACGTCAATCTTTCGTATCTCAAAATAAATTTCATATAATTCCTTGATATGATCATAAGGAAGGTCTCCTCTGAGTTTCATAAAGAGAAGTTCGATGGTTTTCAGAGGCTCGATAAGTTCTTCGGGAAGAATAGTAAAATGTAAAGACTCAGACAAAATATGGTTAACAAATTCAATATAACTAAATAAATGTTCATTTTCATCTTTTTTTCGAGTGCGAATCCCTAATTTCGCACTAATTTCATCTATTTTATTACTAATTAAAATTAACCCTACCACTGCTAACTTTTTGAAATTACCAGTAGCTTTACATAACCTAATTAAATTTTTTAATTTTGAATCGGTTAAAGGATGTTCCATTTTTCTCAATCACCCTTAATAATGTTTCTTCTTCTGGCTTTCAAGTGTAAGTTCCTCTTCTTTAATATATTTATCAAAATCTAAAGGTTCTTGCACTTGTTCAATATAGCGGGTAATCACATTTTCAGGAGATTGAGATTCCTTTTCAAATGAATGTAAAGTCTGATAAAAAAATATACTATAAGGGAATAATAAGATAAATCCTACAAACTGCAGTATATATCCAATATGAATGGAATAGAAAAATTGGTACTCTAAAAAGGGGTCATATAACTGTACAAAGGGAAAATAAAGTTCATTCGGAAATAAATACCAAATCGGATAAATGAAAATATAGAACGCGGTAAATAATATCGTGAAAATATGGGTATACGCATAAAGCTTTAATTTTTGAAAGGGAGTCTCTTTTTCAATATCTTTAAACATAGCTCCGAATAAGGAAAGAGCAACAGATACAATGAATACTACAGTCAAAGGGAATGGAATTGAACTATTTTGTGGCTTATATGACATATTCTCCATTTGCTCAGCGGTAAAGATAGTATACCAATCAAAAAGTGGACTATAACACCAATAGACTACTTGGTTTCCCACCACATTGACTGCTTGGAACATATACCAGTCCAAACATAAAGAAATAACTACTAGGATTAGTCCAATAATAAATAATCTTCTAAATATTTTTTTAATCTTCATAATAATTATCTTGTATCGAATTTAATCTAAAAAATCACCAAAGCGAGTAATATATTCAGGGTTTATGTCAGAAGACTCTTCTTTCTCTCCTTCAAATAGTTCATTATAATCTTGTTCTGCTTCTTCAAATACATATTGCTCTGCATGTTTCTGTTCAATTTTATTCAAAATTTTATGGGAAGAGGTTTTTCCAAAACATTCATAACCAAATTGGAGCATCAAGTCATCTGTAAGCTCATGCGAAATAATTTCTACACTGGCATTATCTAATTGAACTGGTCTTTGATAATGAGGTATAGTAAATTCTTCTGAAATTTCCCGTTGTTTCTGTCTGAAATTATAATAGAGATATCCCATCACTACAGTATAAAGCCCTAATACTCCATAACTCAACCCGATAAACGACTGCAATAAGAAACCTAATTGGGACAAGGCAAGGACTATTACTAAAGCTCCAAATCCAATAAAGGGGATTGAATAAAGACGAGTAGCTTTCTTAAATTTTTCTTGAGTTTCATGCAATTTTTTTTCTGCCGGTTGTTTATCGCTATATTTTTCAATATGATAATATTTTTTTTCAAGGAAATCTAAATATTGAGCTAACTGGATAAACTCTATGAAATGGATGTTTGAATTTCTTTGGTATGCAAACGGAACTGATTTTTCAACAAATTGTATCCCAGATTCAGAAATTAAAGTAGGATCGATATAGAGTTTAAATTGAGTATTTTTAGAATACATTGAGACTTGTTGTGTTATGTTCTCTCTTATATCGATCTTGAGCATAAAATACTCCTGTAAATAATGAAATAAATCCTTACATTGGGTTATATTCTCCAATATAGCTTGCTGGATCTGCCTTAACTCTTTTGTCCATACATCTAATTGCAGATTATTTTCTGATAATGTGCTATATTTCACTCTTCGTTCCGAAACAATTATGCTATCATGTACCGAATTAATTTTAATAGGACAGATTAATAAAATGTTTTCTTTATTAGAGCTTTCAATAATTTTAATAGCAGTAAAATCCATACCAGAAAGAAGAGTATCTAATTTTTTGACAGTACGAGGGATGATATGAAACCCTTCTCCAGTAACCTTCTTACGGATCTTCTGAATGACATCATCCTCTTTTTTTGGCTCAGTTTGAATAGAAGGCCTCTCTTGGGAAGAAATGGAAACTGGTGCTTCTTCAACTATTTCCTGAATTTCATTTTCAGTCTCCGATTCATCAATGTCTTCTTCTATATCTATTTCATTAGAAAGAACGACAGGTTTAACTTCATTTTTGGGTGGAATTGATTGCGAGGTACGATCAATGTGATAATTTTCATTAAACCATGGTTTAGACTCTCGTGTTGTTCCTTCTGTTTCTGTAGCTGTATATTTTGAAAGTAACCTCTGATATAATTGAGGTTCTTCAGATTCTCTCTCTTTACTTTTTTCTTGAAAATCAAATGTATTTCCTAAGTATTCCTGTGCTGCTTGAACAAACTTTTTCGCAGTTGCAAGTCCAATCCCTTTTACGTTTGCTAAAATTTTTGGGGACGTATTAGCAATTTGTTCTACAGTAATGTATCCCGCTTCTTGTAAATTGACGGCATGGGTATAACCAACTCCTTTTATCTTGGTTAAGTCCTTTTTATCCCTTACAATTACTGCTACTTTAGGTTCATGAAGATTATGGGTAGCCTTAATATTACTCGCAAGCATTTCAAATTTCGGTGCCCATTCAGTATCCGCTTGTGTTTCTGCTTCTTTTAATCCTTTCTCAGATAATTTGATGGCTTGATCTATATCTCCAGCTTCTGCAGCTTGCTGAGCCATGTCATAAATATAATCTAAATCCGCTTTCTTTTCTATTATATCTTGCATGATACATAGAAGAAGAAGGTTAGTTATATTTAAAGGAAAAATCTGCCATAAATGTTAAAAAATTAATGAGAGGACATTTTGATTTTTTCTTTAAATATCTTAGTATTAATTATTCTCTTGAGATTTGCAGTAATGGGTCTGAAACTACAGAAAATAAAAAAGGGTGATAAGCTTAAATGACACTTGCAAAATTTACCAAAAAAGATGAGAAAGATGTCGAGCAACATGAAGAGGAGATTTTCAAGTATATTAAGGATAAAAGAATATTACGAGTGCTCTTTGAACAAAAAATTTTTCAATTAAGAGATATTCAAAAGAAAGCTATTGAAAATGGGTTATTTTTTAGAAAGTCATTTTTGGTGTGCGCCCCTTCTGGTTCTGGTAAGACGTTGATCGGGGAGATCTGCGTTTTTCAAAATATTTTTAATAATTATGGGAAGTCAGTATATTTAGTACCATTTAAAGCCTTGGCAACAGAAAAATATTATTATTTTAAAAAGTTGTATGAACGTTTCAAGATTCATATTGAATTGTCGATTGGAGATTATGATGTGGATGACTCTGTACTAGCAAAAGCAGATCTCATCATTACTACTTATGAGAAAATGGATTCCATCCTTCGTAATTTTCATGATAAAGAATGGATTCATGATATTTCTACGGTCATTGTTGACGAAATTCATATTATTGGAGAATCTGATCGCGGTCCACGATTGGAGTCCTTAATAGTACGGTTAAATGAATTTTTACACTACCCCCAAATTATCGGTCTTTCTGCTACTATTGCTAATGCTCAATTTTTTAATAACTGGCTCTCATCGTTAGGTAATAAGACGGCGCTCATTCAGTCTGATGAAAGACCTGTACCTCTTCATTTCCAAATTAAAGTAACCCAAAATAAAGATTCCACCCTCAAAAAGATTATAAAGGATACCTTAGATCAAAATGGTCAGGTACTTATTTTTCTGAACAAGCGAAAATCCACTCAGCAAACCTCATTTTTATTGAAAAATGTAGTGAAGAATTATAGCAATCCAGAACAACTTGAAAATTGTAAAAAATTAGAGAAATCTCTAGAGGGGATTAAAGGAGGACATAAAGAATTAAAGAAAATTGTGAAATATGGATTAGCATTCCATCATGCTGGATTGCTGCCAAAAGAACGAAAGTTAGTTGAGGATCACTTCCGTAAGCGTATTTTAAAGATAATTTGCAGTACAACCACATTAAGTGCGGGGATCAATACCCCTGCGAGAGTGGTAATCCTTAGAGATTTCAAGAAATATGTAACTTCTGGGCACAACATTAAAAATTTTTCGGGATACTACGAAAACGGAGACGGGTTCTCCTATTTTAAACCGTTTTCAGCAAATCAAGTATTTCAGATGTTAGGGAGAGCGGGACGACCTGGGCTAGATGAAGTAGGCTATGGAATTATTTTGGTAAGCAATGTAGAGGAACGGAACTGGGTTGAAGATAATTATTTCACGAGCACATTAGCTAAAGATAAAATGATCCCGAAGTATAATGACCTAGGCTCTGGACTTAACAAATTACACACCCTGAAAGAACAAGTGCTACTCAGAATTTATGAGGAGGGAAGCATCACTCTTAATGAATTAAAATCATTTTTTGAACGAACCTATTTTTGGTATAACATTAAACATAGAATGAGTGATCAGGAGATTCCCATTGAACAACTGTTAATGATTAAAGAAATTAGCCCGGTCAATATCCTTAAGCTTCATTCTGATAGAGAAAAAATCAAAAGATTAGATGCAAGACAATTTCAAATTAAAATTTCAGAATTGACCAATTCTACCATCATGGGATATGTTAAAACAGATTTTGGAGTATTCAGTTGCCGATTTGGAATTGATTCTGGTATCCAATGTTCGTGTGGGTTTAAAAATGGCATTTCTGATAATTTTGCTAATGATGAATTTGCTTTTGAGTTTTGTGATCATATTACGTTCTTCTTGAAATATCTTATTGAAATTCCTGATCCAAATTTCAAGAACTACATTTCAGACATAGTACCCAAATCAATTAAAAATCAATATATTCTTAATTATCTATTCGAAAAAGGGCTAATTATAAAGAATGACAAAGGGCTGATTAAATGCTCTCAATTTGGTAAGTTGATTATTAGATTATATCTTTATCCCGTATCTGGAGTCCTCATTCGTCATAAATTAGAAAATTGTGCGTTAAACACATTTCAAGAAATAATTAAAGAGGCCTATGACGTTTTGCGCGCAGAATATAAAGTAAGAGATTATAAAATGCTCCAACCAATTTTAGAATGGACGGATGAAGTCCCAATTGAAGAAATTTTAGAGAGGTATAATCTTATGGCTGGTGATTTGCATATGGTTAGAGACAATTTAGAGAGGATTATTACATTTATTGGTATAATTGCTATTCATCTAAGCGAAAATGGGTTTGATATTCAGGATGCTATGATTCGGGTGGCAGAAATGGTATGAGGGTTTGCAAAATGTTTAGTGAGTTATTGAACCATAAAGTCAAAA
>JBHLPZ010000047.1:4087-17347 GCA_048885325.1 Candidatus Odinarchaeota archaeon | reverse complement strand
CGAACTTCAGAGCTAGGTAAAATTTTTCTTTCAATAGAGATTGGATCAAATTTTACGATAACGGGATCTGAATCAAGAGCTCGTACGAAATCTGCATTATTTATAAAAGTAACGTATGACCTAATTTCGCCCTTTTCTCCTAATGATAGTGGTGTAAAAAAAGTATTTATTTGTTTTTGGGAATTTTGGTCCAATTTTTCAAATTCAATGCGAATCTGTTTTTCGTTTTCTTCAATCAAATCAGAATCAATAATAATCTTCGGAGGATTGCTCCTACACAGTATAAAAAAATCGGGATATCTTATTCGAATTTTAACTTCTGTAATAGGAGCCATACTTTGGTTGATAATAAGGAGTGAATAAATGTAATTACCTCCAAAAGGTTCTAACTTACATACTAATTTTATTTTATCCTCTTGATCTACATATTCTAATGATACTACTTCGTTTTTCTGAGTTTGTTGTGATTTAACATCTCTAAATACGACTAATCCTTGAATGTCTTTTGGGTCGTTATTATCAGGGTTGTTTTTCATGGCACTATAAGCATATAACCGGTTTAAAGAATTTCTATCGTTATTATTAAAAAAGAATATTCTTCCTTTTATTTTTTTTTACCTTATATTTTTTTTATATATGGATTCTAAATATATATAGAGGCTATGAAAGATTTTGAAGAATTAGATCGACTTTTTGAGAGCAAAACAATTAGACCTTCTTTCGAATATGTTCATGTTATTTTAGCAATATTATTATTTGGAGATAATCCTGAAGGTTTGGGAAGGTATCGTCTGAAAGAAGAACTATTAATAGGAGAGGGTACAGCAAAATCTCTTATTAAAAAATTGAAGAGAGAGGGTGGTTTTATAGAAGTTCTTGTTAGGAACAGCAATGATAGGCAACAAACCAAGTCAAAAGGACATGTGTTGACTGAGAAAGGTCTAAAAATTCTAAGGAAAATTAAAAATAAAATCCCTTTATTAGATGAAGGAGATATTTCTATTTTAAAAAATTTTATAATCGGTTCTGAAATTTCAAAATTATGTTATAGCTTGGTTAGAGGCGCTGTTGATCGTTTAAAGAGTGGTGTTGAACAAAGAGATGCTGCAATTATATTGGGTGGATTAGGAGCTACTTGCCTTATTTATAGTGGAAATGAATTAATATTCCCCTCATATTCTATAGAACAAGAACATCATGCAGTAAAAATAAACGATAAAGTTCAATTATACTTCAAAACAAAATTAATCAATGCTAACATATCTTTTGAAAAAGGAGATGTTATTATTATAGGTTCTGGTGCTGATATAAAAAAAGCAAGGTTAGCGGCTCTAAATGCCGCACTAACATTATTATAAATGGGGTGTCATATATTAAAAACTTAAAATTTGAGAAAGATATAACACTTTTCATCAATCAAGATACATATAGAAAGATAGAACAATGTGTTGATAAAGCTTATCCAAACGAGGCATGTGGTCTAATTTATGGAAAAATTGAAGAGATTAAAAAAAGGAATTTCGAAGATGATTATTCTTATCATTATTATACTAAAAAATTTAATTGTATAGAATCCTCATTTGAAAGCCCTGTATCTTTTCTAATGGATGATTATCTAAAATTAAAAGAGATATCAGAAAAATATTTGAAAAACTTCAATTTACAATTAATAAGCATCTTTCATTCTCATCCAGGTGGACCTTATCCGAGTGGTATTGATATACCATATATGAGAAATTACTATGAGGGGAAAATTATAAAATTTAAACATATTATTTGGACAATCATGGATGCTCAAAAGAAGGTATTAAATGGTTTTATTTATGTTTTTGATGAGCTTAGACAAATTAATGTAGATTTTATTAAGAAATAGTTATTTAAAAAAGTCATTGAATTTGTTTGTAACCATCTTTAGTTATAGTACACAATTGGATCTCATATCCAGACGCGGCATCTCTTTCACGAGAGCTAGAAATTGCTGTTTTAACTAATTCAATTCCTGCATTTAAAGTCATACCAGGCTTCCAATCAGCTTCAAATACGCCTAAGGAGAATGGTCCTCCAGAACCAAAAGCAATAAAATTTTCTTCTTCATAAAGAGTGCCTAATAAGTCAACTCCGTAAAGTTTACCTTTATTTTCTTTTAGTGAGTAACCACCAATTATCATCATAGCAAGGTAATATGATCTGCCACTGAATAAAATGTTTCTTGTAATGCTTGCAATATACTTGGGTTCAGGAACTTTTTCCTCTTCAACTTCTTTTAATTTAGATATTGCTTTAAGTTGATTGACTACATATTGACAATCTGCTACCCCTCCAGAAATAGTTGCACATGTATAATCATTTATCTCAAAAAGTTTCTGAGCTTGTTTTGTAGCAATAGTAAATCCTGCAGTAGCTTGCGATTCTGTTCCTACTACGATACCATCCTTTACAACTATTCCAACTGTTGTGGTACTTGATTTAATAATTTTTTCTAAAGAATTTTTATCTAATTTTAATTTATTTGCAATATTTTCCATCATTTTTCTATAAAACTTTATATTACTTTTCTGATAAACAAATTGATATAATGAATAAATTAATTTTTAGTATATTTATTTTACTTTTACAGATTATAAACATTTAAATACAAAAATTTTAAAGAAATCATTACCTTTACTACTTACTAATTTAATAATGGTATGTTATGGCTCGTTCTCAAGCAAGATCCAAAAGAAAATACACAGGAAAAAAATATAAATACTTTAGAAAGAAGAGAAAGAGTGAATTAGAACGCCCTCCTATAGAAACCAGAGTAGGAGAAGAAAAGAAGAAAAAACAAAGAGTAATGGGAGGAAATCAAAAGCTTAAGTTATTTTCCTCTTTATATATGAACGTTACAGATCCCAATAACAACAAAACTTCTAAAGTTAGAATTTTAAGATTTGATAGTAATGATGCTTCTAAGGATTATAACCGCAGACACATTTTAACCAAAGGTGCGATTGTTGAAACTGAGTTAGGAAAAGTAAAAATCACATCAAGACCCGGGCAGCACGGATTGTTAAATGGTGTCTTGATCTAATTATTCTTGAATCTTTATATTTTTAACATTTGCTTTCTTACCTTCAATTATTTCTGTGTTTTTACTCTCACAAAACTTACATTGGAATAATTGAAGTCCAGTTAATTGAGCTTCTTCACTTAACGTTACTTTTGATACTTTTCCACATTCCCTACATTTTATTTTACCTGGCAAAATCTCAATTTTTAACTCTGCGCCCTCTGCAATTGAACCAGAAGTTGCCATCTTAAATGATTGGCGTAAAAGTTCGGGAACGATTAAAGTTAATTCGCCGACTTCTAAATAAACTTCCGTAATTTTTTGGGCATTATATTTTAGAGCAGTTGCTTCTGCTACTTTAAAAATATTATAGGCAAAGGCAAATTCATGCATAATAGCGATTTATCCCTTGGATTGTGTCTTTTTTAATTCCTTGGCTAATTCAATTAATACTTTAGATTTTTTCTTTCCTTTAGTATCTACTAATATCCTTCCTGGTTCATCCCACCAAGTTCTCGAATATTTATAATTCTTTTCATGTTGAACATTATACCCTAAACGCTTAGCAACATTGTAAAGATCATTTGAATGTATTTTTTCTACAGCAAATTTTCTAGGAATACGCCTACCCTCTGCTCTACTCCTCTTTAAATCAAAATATTGTGGCCAGAAGATAATAAAAGGTTTCCGAGAGCGCATGAAATTATCAAAGTTTTCTATTTTTAAAAATTATAAGTAGAAAAACCCTCTAAAGAATTTAAAAATTATTAGTAAAATGTATAAGGATAATTAAAAATAAATAGAATTTAAGATTTTTAAGTATACAAAACTAAAATAACATTGTTACACGTTCTAAACTCTGAAAAAAAAAATCCCTTTCCTAAATGGGAGGGTGGTCTAGAATGGTATGATACCTTAGCTTGGTTTTCCCAATTTAAATCTAATCGGCTGGGGGCCGAGTGGTCGGGGGTTCAAATCCCCCCTCTCCCATCAACTAATTTGAAGAAATTTTCTATAAACAAAAATTATTAATTGGCATTTAAAAAAACCTTTTTAAGTACCATTGTGTTATTTTTTAATTAAAAACCATCTTTATAAGAAAGTGATTCTAACATGAGTGAACTTCAAGAAACAGATAAAGCTATGCGAGTTTTCGCAATTATAGGGGGAATTGTTTCTGTTATAGAAACTATCTTAATAATGACCGGAACAAAGATATTGCCTTACGCGGGAATTTGGGGGATTTGGGTGTTGATCATAGCGCTATTGGTTTCAATTTTAGTGATAGGATTAGGGATTAGGCCAATTCGCTATACTCCAACATTTTTAGGAATCTTGGGAGTGGGCTTACTTATCTGTGGGGTTTTGATAGGGGCAATTATCGTACTTTTAGCCACACTTGTTGGGGCCATTAGTTAGTATTTCAAATTTTATTTTTTCTTTTTAATGATTTAGGTTTACTAATGCTAGGCTGAGTATTAAAGCACCTTCTATTTCAGTTCTTTTTCCTACTCTCGATGTATCTATGATTGTAGAATCTAAGCCCATATATATAGCTCCATATGCTTTACCACCACCTAAATGAACTAGTGTGCGATAGATTAAATTTCCAGAAATGCCGTCTGGAGCAATGATTAAATTTGAATTTTTTTTAAGGCTGGCTTCAATTAATATCTCATCATGTTTAATATTCAATTTAGGATATTTTTCCTTAAGATGGGTTACTACTTGTTTAGCTATGTTAATTGTTTTATCCACATATGCATCACGACCAGTATCACTGAGCCTACCTCCACTTAAGATACTTATTCTTGACTCAAAGTCTAAAGATTGAAACAAGATAATCGCATTTTCAATAAAATTAATTTTGCTTTGATAATCATTGCACTCATCAATGCCGACGGGTCCAAAAAAGAATTGTTTTCCATCAAAAGACTCAAGTAAGGCTAAACGGCTTATTTCTGAAACGTTTAAATTATGCTTTAAATTCATTAAAAATTTACTAGAACTCAAATTTCCCCTTATTACAGCATTGATAATATTTTCTTTTAAATGATATATAATTTCTTTTTCTGGCTCACTACTTTCGATTAATTTAAATTTGTTCTTAGAGGTAGTTGATTTGTTTAATAATTGGGATATTGCTTTTGGTTCGCCAAAAAAGAAAATTTTCGATGGATTTTTTCTTAAAAAATATTGGGTGGTTTTAAAAACCTTTAAATTTTGAGATTGTTCACTTCCAAGACCAATCCCAATATTAGCAATTTTTCCCTTAGCTTTTGATTCAAAAAAATTTAAAATGTTCATAAAATACTGAAATATGCAATTTAAATAAAACTAAAATATATATAAGCTATAATTATCGTTATTGCATTATAAAAACCATGCATAATAATAACCGCAATAAGATTTTCTTTTCTCCAATAAAATAGAAATCCCAATAATAGAGATAATGCAAAATATGGGAAAAAGTTTAGTAAAAAAGAAATGAGATAATCTATTGGATTAGCATTTCCTATTTGGAAAATTCCTATTAGATGGATTGAGGAGAAGATTAGTGCTGTTATAATAAGTCCTCCATACTTTCCAACAGTCCTTACTAAACCTTTTTGCATGAATCCTCTAAATAACAATTCTTCTGAAGTACCGACGATTAATATCATAGTAATTGCGAGAAATATCAAAGCTAAAATGTCAGAATTAGCTAGAATTAAATCTATTTCATTTAATGAACCACCTCCAGTAAACTCAATATTCATGCCAAAAATCAATTCTAAAATGATTTCAATAAGGAATGACACTGAAAAAACTAAAAATATACCCATAATTGCAAATCCTAAACCAATTAAAATTTCTTTTGTAGCTTTAAAATTATCTTTACCCTTAAAGGTGAATCCTAATAAAGCCAAACGATTTTTAAGTGTAGGATTTTGGAGATGCTTTCCGACGTAGTAAACTGGAACTAATATAAAAATTAATTCAGTGAACGATAATAGAATAATAAAATAAGGATTAAGCGTTAAAGCCATAAGGTCTTCCAAACTCCCTACTAAAGGATATAAAAATCCTATTATGATAAATTCTAATGAAATCATTAAAATGTAAGCAATTATAGGAATACCTATTGAATAAAAACTACCCCAAATTTGTTTTTCTCCAAGATTTAAAATTTCCTCATCGGCAATTTTTTTTTGTTCCCACTCGGAAATAACTTTACTTTCAATATACTCTAGGTCCACTCCACACTTAATACAAAATTTTTGTGTATCTATTTCTGGAAGTTTATATCCACATGAAGGACAGTAGATCCATTCTTTTTTACTTAGGAATGTATTTTCCTTATGGTCTTCTTCATTCATATTCATTTTTATATTATGAATGCACTTAATAATAATTATTGGTTCTAAATTAAAAATTGATTTGAAGTGATGAATATATTATTTAGCAGCTAGCTTAATGTGTAAAATAGCAAAATAATTCATTATTATCTCTTTCTATTGGATTAACAAATCCATATCTTTCGAACTGCACAGGTTTATTTAAGGGAATGTTTACAAGATTTATTTCCCCATATCCCTTCGAAATAGTGCCATCTGGTTTTAAAATTGATATATTAATAAATTCATCTTTAGGAACCCAATGGATTATTGTAAAGTCCCTATTTAGTTCTAAACTATAATATTTTGCTTTTACTTTCTTATTTTTTAAATCCAATGATTCAATTTCAATGTTTATTAAATCTTTTAGCCGAATAATATCTTTAGCTCTCAGCTTTTCAGCATCTCTCTCTGAGATGAAAACGTATATTTTTCTATTTTTTGCTTTTCCTCTTATTTTTCTAGTTCCTTTATCAGGATTTGATGGTAATAATAAAGGTTCAGCGCAATATTCCAAGATATCGATTTTTGAAATTTCAACTAAAATTGGGTTTTCCACATAAAAATATCTATCTGAAATTTCATCTATAATAGCTTTGTTTTTTGAATATAACCAATCCACATCAAAAGTAATGCCTGAAAGTGACATCCCGAGATCCAGCAATGTTTCGCGGACTGCCTCTGGTTTAAAACCTCTTTTTTTAAGAGATTGCAAACTCCATGTTCTTGGATCATCCCATCCTCGATATTCACCTTTTTGAATATTATTTCGAGCCTCAGATTTGCTTAATTTCATTTCAGGGAATTTTATTCTTCCATAATGTAAAAATTCTGCTTTTTTCCAATTGAAATGCTCCCAAATAAAACTCTCAATAAAATCTTCCTTTACTAAATCAACTCCTCTTAAAATATGCGAAATTCCAATAAGGTAATCATCAATACTCCAACTAAATTCCAACATTGGCCAAACTCTGTACTTTTTTCCTGTTCGAGGATGTTTTGCTTCAGAAATCCTCATAATAATTTGATCTCTTAAAGCAGGGTCCTTTTGGTCCATTCCTGTTTTTAATCTCACTACAGCCTCACCCTCGCTATACTTTTTATCGAGCATATTATTCCATTCCTCTAGATTCTTTTCAGTTGATTGATCCCTGTGAGGACAATTTCTTTGCTGTTTTTTGTAGTTTTCTCTAAATATATCTGCGGGGCAAAAGCAAACATAGGCGATATTATCATTTATTAGCTTTTCACAGTATTCATAAAAAATTTCTAATCTTTCACTTTTATAAAAAACTTTTTCATATTTAACTCCCAACCATTTTAATCCTTCTTCTATTAATATATAAGCCTCAGGAATTACATATTTTGCCTTAGGGCTATCCCTCATTGTTTGTGGGCTCCCTATTGTATCATCAAAAAATAAAATCAACTCTCCGTTGTATCTCTTTACATATTCATCATTCAATACAACCATTCTAGCATTTCCAATGTGTAATGCACCACTAGGATAAGGTGCTAACCGCATTACAATTTTTTCAAAATTATTAATATTTGGCAAATCCGGTAAAGTTTTTTCCTCTACTTTCGATTCTTTTTTATCTAAAGCATGTGGATCTAATTCTAGTAGCTTTTCTTTTTGTTGCTCGATACTTAAATTTAAAATTTTTTTGATAATATCATCTAAGAGGGGATTTATTTCTTTCGCATGTGATCTTAAATCTTCTCTTTGTGCCATTAATTTTCCCATTACTGCCTTTTTATTAGGTTTCCCCTTGAATTCAATGGCATTTTTAAGACCAGCTATCCATAATATTTTTTTGATTTCTTTCTCATTCATATTTCAGAATCAACAAAATGGAGAGATAATCTACTAAATCTTAATTTTATTAATAATATATAGTTTTCAAAAAGATAATTTTTTTAGCAATTCATACATAACAATAATGGTAATAGTCATCTAAAAAGTAGAAATAAAAAAATGTTTTATCGGGGTTATATACTAGTAAGGCTTAAAACCATAGGTACTGAATGGAAAGTCGTTGAGAAGCTTTCAAGCCTCAAATCAACTGAGCCCAAGGAAGATTGGCGGGTAACTTACGTTACTCCTGTGTATGGGGGATGGGATCTTGTTGTTGAATGCTCATTCACTAAATTACAAGAGTTAGATAAAATTGTGACTTATATACGCGTAGATGATCAACTATCTCAATGGATTGAAGAAACAACTACATTAGTATCTAGCAAACCAGATTATTTTGGGTAATTTAAAAAAATCATTTGTACTACTTCTGACCTATATTTAATAATAACATTATATCCTGGAAACTTACTTTTGATAAGTCTTTTACAATAAGATCAGCATCAAGGAGTTCTTTTTTTTCATGAGTGGTAGTAAGACCAATTGATTTCATTCCTGCTAGTTTTGCGGCCTCGATACCTACTGGAGCGTCTTCTATAACAAGACAATTTTTAGGTTCTTTTTTCAATTTTTCAGCACAGAGTAAAAAGATATCTGGTGCGGGCTTTCCATTTTTAACTTCGGCAGCACTAATTAGTACATCAAAATCTTTTTTTAATTCTAAAGTATTAATTAATAATTCTACATTTTCACGAGGTCCACTTGAACCAACTGCTAATTTCAATCCGTGTGATTTAAGTTCCTGGATTATTCGTTTCACTCCAGGCAATGGTTTTAATTTATTTTTAACCATTTCTCTATAATATTGTTCTTTACGTGTTGCCCAATTTTCCACAAGTTCTTGTTTTATCCCATGTCCTACTAATTTTCTCACAATTGTAGGGCTTTGTTGACCAAATGTACTCTCGAAAAATTCTTTACTAAAATTATAACCAATTTCTTTAGCCATTTTTACCCAGCTAATAAAATGAATTGGGCCAGTATCTGCTAACACCCCATCCATGTCAAATATAACACCGTATTGATCAAACATAATTTTAATTATTGAGAATGATTAGAAAAGTATTATAGTTACTCAATAATTATTAAAAATTACAAATAAATCATTTCAAAAGGTCTGGTAGTCTAGCTTGGATTGCTATTTTGGTTTTCAATAACATAGCATAAATAGGGCGCTGGCTTGCGGAGCCAGATATCTTGTATTAAATACTAGACTGGAAATCGAGGGTTCAAATCCCCCCCAGACCATTAAATTTTAAAATTTTCCTAAAATAATTAGGTATCTTCTATTGTAATGAATTTATCACATCTTGGTACTAAAAATCGACAACCATCTTTAGTTACAACGATATCTTCTTCCAATGAAACCATTCCATAATTTTTCGTTTTAACATAGAGTTCTAAAGTAAAAATATTTCCTTCTTCAACTACTCCTTTGGGTATATCCCCATATCGTTCCCAGAGTGGACCAAGTAAGACACCTCCATCATGAGCATTAGTACCTAGTTGATGCCCCAAAGCATGAGCATATTCTTCATAGCCTTGAGATTTTACAAAATCACGAGCTACTTTATCCACAGAAAATCCAGTAACACCCGGTTTGATATATTCTGCAGCCTTAGTAATGGCGCCATGGACCGTTTTAAAAGCATGTTTTAATTCTTCTGGTATTTCATCTTCAGATCCAAAAAACCACATTCTCTGCAAATCAGAACAATAACCGTTAAGTTTTACTCCTAAATCATTATGCAAAATATGTCCCTTTTTTGTTTTGGAATTAGTGAGAGGTCCAACATGTCCAAAGTCTTTATCAGGTCCGGCATCTATAGCAGGACAAGAAATACGCTGCCAAGCTTCAACTACGTTTCGTCTTTCCATCTCATTGAAAAATAAATTCTGAATTTCCGTTTCACTCATTCCAGTTTTTATCAACTTGGTCATTTTATGATTAATTACTTCAGTGAGTTCACAAGCTTTTGTGACAAGCTCAATTTCAGTCTTTGTTTTTCGCCCTCGAATGGCTTGAATTAGTGGTGCGGCGCTTATAAAAAGATCCTTTCTATCAGATAAAATTGAAGTAAGTTTAAGAAACATCCCATGAGAGAGCCCATCCGAAACTACATCATCTTCAGAATAATCGATGGCAATATTAGATGGTTTAATCCTCTGAAAAAGTTCTTTCATTGGAGCACTAATTCCTTCCTTATAAGGAATGACTACATCCCAAATATTTTTTCTTATTTCAGCTAAAGCATCAAAATCGCCAACTATAGCAGTCTTAGTAAATCTTTCCCCCTCAAATGCAAAGACAAAAGCAGAACTCCAAACAACGTCACCACCAATTACTTGATTCATAATGGGATCGGGATTAACAGAAGTTTCGCGAGCGAAGATTAACCAACAGTTAACTCTGTTTTCTTTCATAATTTTTGGGATGAATTTATGCTTTTCCTTAACAATTTTTAACAATAAATCATGAGAAATTTTTGCTTGACTCATTACTTTTTCTTCCCTTTCTAAAACAGTATCTTTTTTAATTTAGTGAATATGGTTTAATATCTCTGAAATATCATTTACTTCTATATAATTAGGGACATCTATTTCTCTTTCAAAAGGAAATATAAGCAATCTCTTACACAAGATTGTTTGCAATCCAGCTCTATCACCACCAACAATATCTGCATGTTCATCCCCGCATACCAGGCATGCTTCAGGTTTTTCTAAACCCATTTTTTTTAGTGTATACAAAAAAATGTTGGGATCAGGTTTTCTTTTTCCAAATTCGGCAGAGGTAACTACAGTATTAAAAAATTTCAGTAAGTCATACCTTTTAAGCAAATTAATTATTGTCATATGATGCGGATGATTGGATAAAACCGCCATTTTAAGATTTTTAAAATTTGATAACTTTTCTAAAGTATCTTTTGTATTTTTAAAAGGAACCCATTCTTTCTCTTCATATGAATGATATAAATCTGCTAATTCTAAATAAAATTCTGGATTAGCCTTCTTCAGATTCAATTCTTCCAATACTAATCCAAATATTTCCGAAGTGGGAAATTCATTTTTTGTCTTAAGACTTTGTTTAAAAAATTGAGTTCTTTTTTTATTGAACAGCCTGGAAAATTGCTTTATGATTTCCTCGTTGTTTAAAATATTAATCTCCTTCAATCTTTCTATTGCTTTTCTAAGTCCTTTTCTAAAACACTCAAAGTATTTCTCTACAGAAGCATTCTTGAATTCAAATAACGTAAAGCCAAAATCAAATATTAAACCATCTATTTTCATATTCTATTTTATTAAAAATCTTTTTAAATTTTAATCTATCTCTCTCCTTTTATAAATTCAATTTAATTTGGATTTGTTAATGATTTAATAATAAACATGTTTTTTAAGAAAAAGTAATAATTTATTTGAAGAACCATGTCAATTAAAAAATGGCTTACTGATGATACTATTGGAGAGGATAGGAAAAGAAGGGAAGAGGAGTATAAAAAATTATCCAAGGAAGAAAAGACAGAATTAAAAAAGAAAAAGCTACAACAAATAGTTCAAAAAGAAAAAAAGGAAAAGCCAATTATCACAAAATCAGAAAACTTTTTGGATGAAGTTATAAAATTTAAGGAATGGTTAGACGATAGAATTTATATAAAAGGAGATTTAGTCAAAATTGAAACGTGGATAAGAAATTTATATAGGAGCCTCGAGGCTAATTATATTCAAAATCAATCTCAGAAAAGAAATATCTCTAAGTTAAAGGAAAAGTATATGGAAATTCCACTTGCATTTTTAGACGAGAAAACCAGAATTGCATTAAACAAGAAATTAAGGAATGTTAATAAAACAACATCAGATAATTACTATCTAAGAAAATTAAAAGAGACCATAAAAGAAAAATTAAAAGAAGCGGAATATTATGAAATTTTAAGAAAAATTTTAGAAAATTGATCTTAATTGATAAAACTATTTTAGTAATTATCAGAAAAAACGAGGAGAATGCGGTTAATTTGCCCTATTGCGGGAGTTGGAACACGCCTTCAACCTTTTACATATTCTAAACCTAAGGCTTTTTTAAAAGTGGCTGGTAAACGATTAATTGATCATATTTTAATCAAATTGAAAAAGACTTTTCCCAAAAATACAAATATATGTTTTATAGTAGGATATAAGAAAAGGCAAATTACCGATTATTTACAAAAAAATTACTCAGATTATTTTAACTTGAAATTTGTTGAACAAATTCCTTTGGGTTTCGAGGCAGATTCTCCTTTTTTTAGTGGTTTGGGTGATGCGATACTATTAGCTAAGGATTATGCTTATAATGATGATTGTTTCATTTTTCTTAGTGATCGTCTACCTTTAGAGGATTATTCATCTATTCTTCTAACTTATCATCAAGGTAATTGTGAAGGAATTATTAATATAAAGAGAGTTGAAAATCCCCGATTTT
The DNA here is from genome assembly GCA_048885325.1 of Candidatus Odinarchaeota archaeon. Taxonomy (GTDB): domain Archaea; phylum Asgardarchaeota; class Lokiarchaeia; order Sigyniarchaeales; family SOKP01; genus SOKP01. The sequence goes on along the minus strand of JBHLPZ010000047.1, from coordinate 4,553 downwards.
ATGGAGTAACTGTATTAGATAAAGAGGGATATATAGAAAAAATAGTTGAAAAGCCAAGTGATTTCATTTCTGATTATGCTGTGTCTGGAGCGTATTTATTTGGAAAAAGATCAGTGCCAAGATTATTTCAACTATTAGAAGAGCAAGAGAAAGTTGAAATTAAAAATGGAAAAGAACACCAATTAACTCCAATTATTCAAAAATTAATAGAGGAGGGTGTTAAGCTTAAAGTTAATGAAATGCAGAATGAAATTTTGGATTTTGGCCGTCCGAACACTTTATTAAATGGTAATCGTCATCTTCTCTCAGAAATTAAGTTAAAAGATCCTTTATATGAAAACCTATTCCGTTCTGGAAATATTGTAGATTCTAAGATTGTTCCCCCTGTATTTATTGGAAAGGATGTAAAAATAACTAATTCAGTAATTGGCCCTAATGTATCGATTGGAGATGATTTAGTTATTGA
>JBHLPZ010000047.1:0-3987 GCA_048885325.1 Candidatus Odinarchaeota archaeon | reverse complement strand
TTTATTGGAAAGGATGTAAAAATAACTAATTCAGTAATTGGCCCTAATGTATCGATTGGAGATGATTTAGTTATTGATAAATGTATTATTTCTGAATCTGTTATTGGAGATGGTGTAATTATGAAAAAAATAATATCAACTAATAGTATTATCGGAGATTATTCAATTTTGGAAGATTTAATAAAAAATAACATTACTATTGGTGATTCTACTTATATTACCACATCCAATATGAAGTCATTTTAGTTCTTGAAAAAGAAAAGCGTAAAAATTTGTAATCTATTCTAATTTTGGTCTTATATCTTGCCAAGGAGCAATCTCTTCAAACGCGCTCGATATTTGAAGTACAGTTTTTTCATCAAATCTTTTCCCAACTATCTGCATTCCTATAGGTAATTTTTCGTTGGACCAACCGCATGGTATTGATGCAGCAGGTAATGAAGTTAAGTTAAATGGATATGTAAATGGATACCATCCTGAATGTGAAACCGCTTTACCTTGGATTTTTAAAGGTCCGACACTTCCCAATTCAAAAGCAGGCACTGCTGTAGTTGGCGTTATTAAGATATCATAATTCTTAAAAAACTGATGCATTACCTCATCACAAGCTAATCTCTGAGATAAAGCAAGTTGAAGATTCATAGCAGTCATGGGTAAAGCAACTTCAATTTGTTTGACCAGACCAGGTGTTATACGATCTCTCCATTCATCAAATTTTTTTTTAAAATCATAAGCGATTCCAACAGTAGCATATGTATAATAAGCATTTTCTGCTTTTCTGCTCATTTTTAATTTTACTTTTTCGGCTGTCCAATCGAATGTTTCTAGCTTATCAATTGAATTAAGTACCGCTTTCTCAACATCAGAATCTAACACTTTTGCTAAACCCAAATCAAGTGAATAACCAATTTTTAATTTTGAAGGCTTTTCATCAAGGATTTCGACATATTTTATATTATTTTCTGGGAGTGACTGTCTGTCTCCCAGGTGGGGTCCTTTCATAACATCAAGCATAAGAGCGGCATCTTTTACATATCGAGTCATTGGTCCATAATGATCCATAGTATAGAATTCAAGTCCTATACGGGGATATTTAGGGATTCTTCCATAAGTAGGTTTCAAACCAAATATCCCACATAAACAGCTAGGAACCCTTATAGATCCACCTCCATCTGACCCTAATGCTAAAGGGCTGATACCTGATGCTACTGCTGCACCAGCGCCACCACTTGAACCTCCAGATGTTTTTTGTATATTCCAAGGATTTTTAGTCTCTCCAAAAATTAAATTAAAAGTAACCGTAACATGTCCGAATTCTGGTGTATTTGTTTTTCCTAAAATTACACAACCTGCATTTTTAAGCCTTTTAATAACTGCTTCATCTTCTTCAGGTATAAAATCTTCATACATTTTAGAACCAAATGTAGTCCTAATTCCTTTAATCATAATTAAATCTTTAATGCTAGTCGGAATCCCGTTAAGTGGTGGTATATTTACTCCCGTTTTAACTATTTTATCTGCTTCTTTAGCCATCTCTCTAGCTAAATCAAACGTTGGAGTACAATATGCATTTATAATTGGATTGATCTTTTCAATTCTTTCAATAATTATCTCTGTAATTTCTTGAGAAGTAAGGGCTCCTGTTTTTATTGAATCTGCCATGTCACAAGCAGACATATAACAAATTTCTTCATTTTTCATATTTTAATACCCTAATCTTCCTAGATTATAAGATCTTTTATTTTATCTTTTATATAATTATTGCATTTTATTTAATTGTTATTAAGGACTAGGACATTATTAATAATTAATTGTCATATTTTGAGAGAGAATAAATTTGTATTTAAATAAAGTATAAATTTCTCAATATACTATTATCGAATATAATTTAACATAAGATAGGAAAATCATAACAAAAATTAGATGTTAAGTTGAAACGTAAAAATAAAATTATATTAACCTTAATATTCCTTAATATTACAGTTTTTTGCTTATTTGCCAATGGGTACGTTAAAGCACAGTCTTATTCTTTAGGAGTAAAAGAAGATAAAGAATACATTTGGGAAGTAACTTATTTGGATTCAAGTTTATTTGGTAGAATATTAGGTTATGAGCCCAATTTTGATGTAGGTGATAGAGTAAGAGTAGTAGTAAGAGATATTGTTGATGTTGAGACATATTGGAGATTAACAATATTCTTTTGGGATTATCAAACTGATTGGAGTCAACAAGGAGTTGTTCAGAACATTGAACTATATAAAATGGCTGCTCAGTACGAACATTGCATATTTTTACCAATTCCCGTAGATGATTTCCTTCAATCAGTTGCTGATCAATTTCCAGCAGACTATCAAGTAGATGGATTTAAAATCTCTCAAATCTTAAGATCAGAAATAGATGAAGAATATTTACATGAAAGAATATATAATAGTGACGGAATTCTAGTAACAGAAGCTATTTATGAATATGCTAATACAAGATTAATCGTTAAGGTGGAAGCAACATTTACCACTATTCCAATGGGAATATATTTTATTGGTTTCATTTTACTAGCTGTAATAGCAATTGTTTCAATTAGTATTAGAAACAAGAAATATTCAATTAAGATGCTTTGAATAAGAAAAAAACTGATCTTCTTTTTAAAATTTAAAATCATCCTGCCATCTTTTATATCCAATCTGCCATAGTTTTAGTCGAGGTTTATTTATCTTATTATCAACTTGAAGTCCTGGTTGAGGATTATCCATAATTTTCCGGTAACGATGATAATATTCTTCAGCATTTGGATTTCCTTTTATAAGATTTAAAATTGCTCTTTCAGTAAAATAGAGAATTAAATCGGGCTTAAAGCATGGATTAGATTTAGTTATTTTAAGTGTATTCTCGTCTTTTTTAAATAAATAATAATGTAATTTGAAATTTTCTCCATCTATAGAATTTTTAGTTATATAGTATTCCCAACATGCATTAACCTTAAGATGTCTCATCAAGTCTAAATTATTTGGGAAGTAATTGTTTAATTCAGTATACAATTCCTCCGAATCCATCATAAATTCCCTTTCTAGATTACTTTAGCTTTTCTAGATTAATTGGCGTTCCATCATAAATATATTTCCCAAAAACTAATTCTTGGGGATAATATTTACATCCAGGGGGATAAGCGGAATCCTTAATTCCACCTAAAGCAACAGTAATGTCAGTGAGCATGGGTCTTGCATTAATGTATATGTTTGCTGCTTCTAATTCATTTTTAAATGTTTCTATATTCTGCAAACTTGATGTGTAAGCTACTGCTCGCATGCCATAATTACTGGCATTAGCCAACTTTATCGCATCTTTTAAATTTTCAGCTTTAGTGATTGATCTAACAGGCCCAAACGCCTCCTCTCGCCATAAAAAGGGAGCTTTAGTTAAATCTTCACACAATTCAGGTTTTATTTCTACCAGAGTGGGTTTGTAAAACAATCCATAATCTTCTCCAGTGTCGATTTTCTCGGCTCCAGTAAATATTTTGCAACCATATTTTTTTGCATCAGCAACCATCACTTCCATCATCATTAGAATTTTACGACTCCCTAATGGGCCAATATCGGTATCTGGATCTGTAGGATCTCCATACTTTAATTTCTCAATTTCCTTTATTAAACATTCGATATATTCATCATAAATATTTCTATGAACGATAATACGCTTCATCGAGAAGCATTGTTGACCAGAATTTGTATAACTAGCCATAACATTCCACTTTGCAACCTGTTCCAGATTTACGTCATCCATCACAATTCCAGCATCGTTTCCGGCACATTCAAAGAAAAAATTCTTAAACGGACGCGTATACATTGCAATCCCCATTGATTTATCAACGGTTTTTTTTAAGATATTAGCATAGCGAACTAAGATATCTTTCGCAGTGTGGGAAGACGTAATAGTCATTATTGTTTTAATCAATGGAGATTTAAGAAATTCATCAACCGCCCAATCTCCAGG
>JBHLPZ010000046.1:16219-17499 GCA_048885325.1 Candidatus Odinarchaeota archaeon | reverse complement strand
GGAACGAACAAGAAGTCAGGAACCATCAATAAAATTGTAGTAAACACGCCTTCAACAAAAGCTATAATATTTGTGGGAGCAAAAATAGTTGACTTTATCGTTTCTCTGTTCAATTTATAATCATATTTAATTCTCTCATCTAATAAAATATGTTTTAACTCTTCATGGCTTGCGGCTCTTTTTGGTTCTTTACCTTTTAAAAAGATTAAAAATCCAAATATAATGAAAATTGAACCTGTAAACCAAAAGTATTCTCTCCAATAAAGATTTTGAAATAAAAATGCGGAAATTACCATCCCTATTATTTGAAAAAGTTGAAATAATGCCTGTAAAATCCCAAAAAATTGAGATCGTTGTTTTTCTTCTGTAGCATCATTTGTAAAAGAATTGATAATCGGATAAAAACCACCGGAGGCAAAACTTCTAACTAAATTGAAAACTAAGAAAAAAATAAAAGTAGTCGTTCCCAATCCGGTAGGAGCAAGACCATTATAAAGTAATCCAACTCCAAAGATTATTTCTGTAAACGACATTAAAACTATCCGGGAATACTTATCTGCTAAAATTCCAAATATGATACCAGATATAGCCATACCATACATGCCTGTACCCACCATTATACCCATTTCAGTCGCATGAAAATCTTCTCCTGGCCACATTAAATTTGAAAATATTAAAAAATTGATGAAAATTGTAGACAATGTAAATGCATAAGAATTATATAGAAGAAAATTTGTCCAGAGTTTTCTTAGTAGATAAAAAAAGCCTTCTGATTTTTCTGCTTTTTTAAAATTATCCTCACTTTCCATAACCACTGAAAAGGAGTAAATAATTTAAAACTTACTTTTAAATTAAAAATGAGAAGATCTAAAAAAGATTTATAATTTTCTAATATCTAAAAAAACTGTCTATCTCCAAAAATGTATGATATCAGAAAAGATGGGGCCAATCCAGTAGTAAAAATCGACCCATAATTGGTGTGTAAATCCAAGATATAAGAAAGCGTATAAAAATGCAAAAACAAACCCAAAAATTACATCAATTGGAAAATGAACTCCTAAAATAAGCCGTGAAATAGCCATCACAATATCTAAACTAAAGAAGATGATGAATATATAAAAATTATTGAAATACCATGCAAAAATTATTCCAAAAAAAAGAAAAAACGTAACATGACCACTTGGAAAAGATTTTTGTTCAGATTCTGACATTAGGTATGGAATTCTAATGAAATCATCATGCTTTTTTACTCCCTTGCTTTCCAAAATAATATAAGGGCG
>JBHLPZ010000046.1:0-16209 GCA_048885325.1 Candidatus Odinarchaeota archaeon | reverse complement strand
ATCGATATCTAATGAGACTATGAATTAAAATACTTTGTTCAAATCCGCTTGTGAAAATCACGAGTAAATAATAATCCTTTGTGATATATCCATAGATAAACCATACTAACCAGATCCCTCCCCAAAAATAAAGACTACCAAAGAAGGAGTATATTTCAGCGAAAAGTTTAGTTCGTTTACTAAAATCACTATTATACAAACTTAAGAAGATTCTATGGTCCCAATTCTCTAATTTTTCGATATATTCTGAAAGAAAAGACATAGCATTAAATTCTTATTGGATGATTTATTTTTATAAATTGAAATATTAAAACTTTATCCTACTACTAATAATTTTGATACTTTTAATCTTATAGTAAAGATTTTTTTTAATAATTTTCTACTATGTAGAGTCAACAATATTTATATAGAATAAACAATATATAAATCTTAATTAATACTGAAATTTCCTTTATATATTAATATAAAAATTTAAAGTGACAATCAACATGGTTGAAAAAAAATATGCTGGATTTTCAGAAGAACATTTACGAAGAATAGCTTTAAAGAAAGTTCAATTTAGAATGTCAATAAAAATACATATTGGAATATTTATTGTGGTTAATACATTATTACTAATTTTGAACTTACTTTTTAATCCAATTCCTCTATGGGTAATATTTCCATTCTTTGGATGGTTAATTGGACTTGCTGAGCATATAGCAACATATCTTGTTTATGCTAGGGGAATATACCCTGGAGCTAAGAGAGCAATGATTTTTCATTCTGTCGCTTACATTTTTGTTATTTTATATCTATTTATTATAAATATAATGGTAACTCCTGATTTTTACTGGGTAGTATTTCCGACAATATTCTGGGGCACAGGGTTAGTTATTCATTTAGTAGCATATCTTATATATCGTCGACCTTCCATCGATAGTGAAGGTACATTAAAGTCCAGGACTGAGCGTGCTGTTGAGAAAGAATTAGAAAAAATGAAAAAAAACATGAATAAATAGGGTGGATTAAACCAGTGTGGCTTGGCAAATTCCTAAACCTTGAAGAAGATTTGGATGAATTAAAAGATAAAATAAAACGAGGTATTTTAGAAGATATCACAAGGAATAAAATTACACCTCTAGAATTTACAATTATTGAAACAATCTTCAATAGTAAGGAATTATCTGGATATGATCTTATATTAAATTTAAATAGGCATTTTGCTGGTACTTGGGAAGCTCAATCTGGCACAATTTATCCGATTTTATCAAAATTAAAAAAGGAGAATTTTTTAAAATCTAGACCTGTAAAAAGTCCAATAGGCCCAATTAGAAAAGTTTATTCTTTAACAGAAGCAGGAGAACAGATTCTTAAAGTGAAAGTTAATAAAAACTTTGAAGATCAATTAATATTTATTGAGAATTTCCTTGTCGAACTCTCTTCAATTTACATTCAATCATTCCCAGAAGATGAAAGAGATGAGAGGTTGGAAGAGGTAATTTATAGTTTGAGAGAAATTATAGAAAATGCAGTAAAAAAAATACCACCCACTCTTGATTTTAAAACAAGATGTTCAGAATGTGGAGCTGAAATTAATAGACAGGCATTATTTTGCCCGAAATGTGGTTCTCCTATAATTTCTAAAGATAAAAATACTAATTCCACTGAATGATATGTCGAATACTCTAAATAATTAAATCAGAATTATTTTTTTGTTTAAAACCACAATAAATTACATCATATTTTTTTAAAAATAAGGAAAAATATTTTTTAATTATTAAGTTTTAACTACTGTATTAATATAGAGAGATGCTATGATAAGTGAGCCTCCTGTAATACCGTATATTAATCTCCAATGATATAGACCAAAAATGTTAAAGATGATGTAAGAATAAAGTAGGAGCCCAAGAAAAACAACTAGACAGATTATTACATTAGTTCTGTTTTCTTGTTTAGGGAATATATTATTGAGAGAGAATTCATACATGACTGAAATTGAAAACCCACTGAAAGGGCCACTTATGATTGTTAGAATGATATATTGTTCAGATCTCCAAGTAAGTGTGAAAAAAATAAGTAAAAACGCCGAAATAAGAAGTGTTATTATAAAGATCAAAGTGTTTTGGATCTTTTCCTTGAATTTAAAACTTATTAAAAAAACCACGAAAAAAAGTATGAAACTAATCGTACTATAATCTGCTATAAGATTATTACTGATAAACCAAGAATAATAATGCTCTGGTATAAGTGGTAATAGGAATGCTGTAATTAAGTAAAAAGGCAGTAAAAATACACTAAATACTGAAATAATGTTAATGGTATGTTTTGTAATATTTTTAATATTCATAAAAATAATTTATATTAAATGCTTTTAAAAGTTTTTTCAAATCAAAAACTCATTAAAAATCATGAGTAAAAGTTTATAAAGTATACAATAAATAATTTATTATGTCTAAGCTATTCAAATTAAGGCTTTCTTTTATTCTATTAATAGTGGGTATAGGTTTAATACCAACTGCCTTTCTAGCTAAGGGGTATTTTCAAGATCAAGTTCCTGCCAATGCATCAGGAACGCTTTTAAAACTTAAAAATGAAGGAATATCATATATAGAAGAAGAATATAAAGGTTTATGCATTCCAGAAATTCTTCCTCAAATAATGGAAGACGAAATATTAGATCTTGAAGAAAATGAGGCAAGAATATTACCAATTCCTGAATTTCTGCGATTTATTAAAAATGAAGTCATTACTAACTTTCCTCCAATTATTAATGGGTCAAAAGCTGCAAAAGAAATAGATGATGTAATAACTTTAGTTCAAACACAAAACTTTACAAGTACTGGTATTGCTAGGAACCAATTTTTTAATAACTATGAGTTTCAAGATAATTACTCTACTCCGATTGAAGGGGTTTCAGAGTATATGATGGGGTCAGTTAGTCTAAACTATTCTGCTTATGCGCGATCAAGATTGCTTGATGGATATACATATGATGCTACGCTTTATCCTGGTTTAATTACTGATACTAATTTTGGTAGAGGAGTTAATGATTGGCTTGAATTCTATTCTAATGCTGAATCAGATTTTGGAACAAATAGATCAATAATTCAAGTGGTCTATAATTGCACTTGGTCGTCCGGTCAACTTCAGAATTTATCAGCTTACATAAAAACTTATTTATGGAATACATTAACCTATAACTATTACGATTCAAAAGGTATTACTAATCCTGCTGATTATGAATTTCATGCTCAATGGGCTAATATAAGTTTCTTTAATGCGAGGTTAAACTTAGATCTTTTTAGTGATGTAATTAATCAACTTTTACCTGGATTAGAAGCAGGTTATCCAACTCCAACAGGTATTTCATTATTTTCAGCTAGACTGATGTGGAATCAATCGTATTGGTTCTCATTTGTTAATGATACGGGTTTCGCGATATGGCAATTAGCGAAAACTGGTTCTTCAACTGAAAAAGCTGCTGCTTTGCTTGCACTAAATTCTACTCTCTTTGTCACAAATGCTCAAATATCTATGGTTAATACGTGGTTATTTGGTCAGGTAAAAAATGTGCTTGTTCCAAACATAATAAAATTTCCTAAACCTTATGGTTATGGTATGAATACCACAGAATATTCAGAGATTTTGCTCTATGAACAGTGGGCAAATGGGACCGTTGTTCCAGACGGGCTTCTGCTCCACAGTGGATATAAAGGCATCGAAGCATGCATCGTTTATAACAGCACTTCCCCTCCTATGAAAGTATTGGATATCAATAAAACTAATATCTCATTAGATACAACACAAGCTCTTTTTGATGAAACAAATACATCATCATTTGTAAATACGCATGGAATCTTGAAATGGATTGAAGCCGCAGAAGGTAATGTGACATTTCAAAATGAATTAATCTCAACATTCAATTTAAACATAGAACAAATAAATTTAACCAATAATTGGCTATTATCCACCTTAAGATATGATGTAATACCTTATCTTGTAAACTATTATGCAATAACAACGTGTAAAGCTTATAGGAATACAATGGAAGAATTTGCTGAAATTGAATTTTACCGCCAATGGGTAAATGGTTCACTATTTAATGAAGGAATGGATATTGCACCTTTCTTATTGTTAGAATCTCCGATTAAAAATTTTGAAATCGGAATGCCAATTCCCTTAAATCTGAATTGTGCCCAATCAAGATTATTATGGGATGAAAATTATTACTATTCATTTGTTAATCGAAAAGGAATATCAATTTGGTACGAAGCTATAGAATCTCCTAATCATTATAACACTCTTAAGTCAACTGCAACCAATTTTAATTTAACAGATAGTGAAATCGATCTTATCTTAGATTGGTTAATTTATATTAGAGATAATTTAACCCTTCAATATACACAAATAAAATATGATTTACCAGCAAATTATTATATACTAGCGGATTGGTACTTTATGGGAATAATGATAGGTGCTATTGGATTTTCAAGTGTTGGTTTGATTGTTGGTGTGATAGTGTTAATGTTTCAAAAAAAAAGATGAAGATTAAATAAATAAATTATCTCTTTTTCTTAATTTTCTTATAATTAGCTTAAAATATCTATATGATTTAATTTCTTCAAGTAATATCATGAATTTATAAAAAAAAATTTTTTAATTATTTGTTTTTCTTAGGTTACTCGGAATAAATTCCGTATTTTTTAAATACTTTAATTAGTTCTTCACTTGCTAAAAGTTTCATAATATCTGACATTGGAGCTAAAACTTCGTCTTTTTTTAATTGTCTTTTGTTGCTAATTCTTTCTTCTTTTACTTCAAAAGCATTTTGTGACCAACTATGCTCATCATTAAAAGTAAACCAAATATCTTTGTATGCTCCTTCCTGTCCACCATCTCCTGCTAGCGGCTTTTCTTCGATAGGAACTTCCGGGTCTTGTAAATAACACCAATCTAAAATGACCCACTCTAAGTTCCTCTCAGAATCAGGTCTATCAGCCAGATATATACAATATGCATGACCTCCAAGTTCAGAATCGGATGGTGCGAATACAGGATCTGCTATGACCTGAGCTGCACATACTTTAACTCGCCATGAGGGGATTCCTGCATTGATTAATAAACTCGCTATAAGAATAGCACCATCTTCACAGTCTCCTATCTCAGATTGAATTGATTCAAAAGGAAATTGCCAAAATTCAGGGCAATCAACCGATTCATCATCATATTTATATTTGAGGAAATTACACACAAAATTTTGTATAGCATGGGCAGTTTCATTTGGATTTTCCCTCCTTAGACCCACTTGGGTAATGACATGCCATAAGATGGCATCATCCTTTTTGATAAAAGTTTTTACATCTGCATCTATTTGTTTTCTATAAGATTCGCCTCTTAATGCTCTTCCTGTGTAAATTATCGGTGCTGTTTCCCACTTATTATTCCAATAATCTGGGCCATAATCTCCGTAATCCCCTTTAAATTCTTCGATGGGTACATACTCAATTGGTTCAATAGGAGCAGGAGCAGGTTCTTTTCTAGGTTTTGGTTTTTTGGGTGCACCTTCTAGGCTCTTAGCCTTCTCAATCCAGTTTTCTATATCTTTTTGCAGTGGAACCTTAGTAAAAACTTTTGGTTTTTCGCTCTTTAATTGTTTTAGCTTTTCTAAAGTACTTTTGGCATTCCTATAAGCAAACTCTTTTACCGAATCAATCCCGATTAAATTTAATGCGTTTGCGATTTTTGGATCGACACCTTCAATCCGCATTAAGTCAGCATGCTCTTGCCATGTATCAAGTGTTTTAACTGAAACTCCAATACTTCTAGCTAATTTTTTGATCTGATAAGGCGTTAATGGGAGCAAATCTTCAACTTCCCTAATCCCAGCTTTTTCCAAGAGCTTTGCGTGTTTATCTTCCAAACCTATAATTTCAATCAATTTCAATTTTATTACCAAGAATTTTAAAATAATTATTATAATTAGTAAAAATATTAGTTGCTTATTTTATAAGATTTTACAAATTCACAAATAATAAAAATTGGATTAAAAAAAAGTAAGTAAAAGCAATAATAGAAAGTTATTGGTTTATATTTAATTGATCTAAAAAGATGGCAGGGGGGAGATTCGAACTCCCGAAGGCCTTTGCCACTGGATCTTAAGTCCAGCACCTATAATCGGTCTTGACCCATTTTAAGACACGACCATTGACCAGATTCCCGGAAAGGACGAAAAGTCGTCCAGATTCACTCGGTAACCCTGCCAAATACTCTAATGAGCTTTTTAATTTAATCTATTTAACAAAAACCTAATTTAATACACAATAAGATTCTGTAGTAATACTGAAAAAAATTTTATTTCTAATTTAAAGTTTTACTTTGAATACTCTGGCTTCTTTCTATTACTTTTAATCAGATTGTCAAAAAACACATAATATTTTTTATGATAAATTAAATGACATTATTATTTAATAGAAAATATATTATAAAAATAAAAATAAATAAATAATGACAAGATATTAAAATTATAATAAATGAAATAATTTCATATTTTAACTATTCAAGAGGTTTATATTTTGCCTGTTGGAATTCTAGTAATTCGATGGGATAATGAGATTGGACCAATCAATGAAGGATTTTACCCAGAAAATCTAAAAATTACAAATAATTTACTTACTCAGGTGTATTCTTCACATAGATACCAAAGTCTTCGCCCTGGTTTCGCAAGCATCTCGTTAAAGAACAATAAAGTCGTATCTTTTTTTTCGGGAGTTGGATCTGATCATATTAGCGTTGAAAATTATGTTGTAGCTCTTTTATTAAGACGTGATGAGAAACCCAACAAATACAGAGAGATCTTAAAAACAATTGCGGCTGAGATTTTGGAAAAAATTCAAGATGGCAAATTTAAAAAGGTTTTACCTGATTTATATAAAGATCTTGCGAAAATTTAATACTTCAAGATTTTATTAATTCTGGATAAAAAGAAATATAAAATATTAAAATATTTCAGCTTTTTTTACAAAAATCTTACCACTATCGTCGATCTCAAAAAGATCAGCATCTTGGAGGTTCTGTACGATTTTTTTAACTAATACGATAGGAGACCCGATTGCACTTCTAAGATCATCTATACTAATTGATCCAACTTTTTCAACTATTAAGAAAGCTTTAAATTGAGCTTCTTTTTCCATTAAAGGGGTGAGTTTATCAAAATAAATAATTTTTTTCATGTTTTCATCTTTAAACTTTTCTACTTCATCAACGTTTTCTTGTAATTGTCTCATTGTTTTTTCGGCTTCTCTCTTTTCATCTCGTAATTGTTCAACCTTATTAATTAAATCATTGTATTTTTGATGAATTTCTTCAAACCTGGATTTCACATCTTTTGCTTCAGAAGTAGCTTCTGTTGAAACCAACCTGAAATCTAAGAGAAATTTATCTAACTCAGCAATTTTAGCAGTCAACTCCTTTTTTTCTTCGAAATGTTCATTTTTAATCCTTTCAATCTCTGTTTTCCACTTTTGATCCATACCTGATAACAATTTTACTTGTTCATCCTGTAATTTATCTGCAAATGCTTGAATTTCTTGGACTCTATTTTCAAGATTTTTTAGATCTTCCTTTTTTAACAAAATCTCAGAATTTTTTTCTGCTAATTCTGCTTTAAGATTTCCAATTAACTCAAGAGATTCCTCTAATTTTCTTTGAGTTGGGATATTTTGCTTTTTAGCATAATCCATTTCTCTTTGTGCCTCAACAACATCGCCTTTAGCCATCTCTAAATTTCTTTCTTTTTCATTAATCAAAGCTCTCTGAGTAACGATTAATTCTTTCAATTCCAATATATCATCTGGAATATCATACATCCTAGAAATTTTTATTTTTTGTTCTTCTATGATGGCTTCTTGATCAGTAATGATTTTTTTTTGCTTTTCAATTAACTCTTTTAATCTATCAATTTTATTTTGCAATAGCGCAGTTTCTTTTTCACTTGATTCAATACCATCTATTATATTTTTTAAATCTTTAGACATAGCATACTAACTCTTAAAAATTAAAAAAACAATACATCAATTTGCACTTATGATTAAAATTTTATGATTTTTTAATTAATAAAGATAAATAATATTAATAGAGAGATAATAGATTTAATTTATATACTTATCGAATTGATAAATTAAAATCATCCATGAGGTAAAATATAATTACTGTATACTTTTTTAAGTCTGATCAAATAAATGTATTTATCCTTCTTTTATATAAGTATTTAAAAAACAAGAAAAAGTTGAAATTAGAGGAACTAAATATATTCAAGAATGAAAAAGAAGTATTAAATTATGTAGAAATAAATAATCTTAGTTCAACATCCAAACATAATGATAACGAAGTTAAAATACTCTCCCAAATTGAAAATCTAGTTTTAAATTATTTGCAAGGTCAAAAGCTTAACTTATTTGAAGAAATTAAGAAGTTTGATGTGGAATTAGATCTAAAAGGAAAATTTAAAACAGACTTCTCTCGAAAAGTAATTGAAACATTATTAACGGTAAATCCTGGCGAAATAACCACATATTATGATATCGGAAAAAAAATAAATTCTAAAGCGTTTCGAGCCATAGGAAACGTTTGTAAAGCAAATCCAATTCCGTTAATAGTCCCTTGTCATCGTGTATTAAGGAAGAATGGGGAAATTGGTGGATTTATGGGTAAATCAGATAAAACATGGGAAACTAACCTCAAAATGCAATTATTAAAGCTAGAAGGATATAAGATATAGAAACAAGCAATCAAATAATCGAAATTAATATATTAATTCATAAATTTTATTTAATATTATGGTAAATATATCTCCGCTTAAAGTATATCTTCCTATAAATCCAGAAGAATTCTGTACTAATCCTTATGATGTAATTAGTAAAGAGGAAGAGCAAGAATTAAAGAAGAACTCTAATTCATTAATCCATCTTATTTTACCCGATGGAGAGGGAGATGAAATTTATTTAAATGCTTCTAAGGCTTATAAGGATTTTAAAGATAAAGAAATCATTAAGCAAGAAAATATACCAAGTATATTTGTCTATCGCCAAGAATCAAGTCAATTTAATCAAGAAGGAATAATAATTGGAGTTTCACTCCAAGATTATGAAGATGGAAATATTGTAAAACATGAGTATACTCGTGAGAAACCGCTTAAAGACAGGACAAATCATATCTTAGCCACGAATGTTGCAGCAGGTTTAGTTTGGACAGTCTTCCAGAGTAATAAAAAGATTAATGCTTTAATTGAGCAAATAAAACAACAAAAACCAAAATTTAAATTCAAGAAATATGGTTATAAGCATCTATTATGGCAAGAAAATGATCCCCATATAATCAACCAATTAAAAGATTTATTTAGAAATAAAAAGATATATATTGCTGACGGTCATCACAGAGCTGCAAGTGCGGCAGAATATCGTAAAATTCAACTAAAAAAGTCTGGTGTAGATAAAAAAATCGATGCTCCTTGGCAATATCTCCTTTCTTATGTTGCTTCCGATGATCAGATTCGCATATTGCCTTATAATCGTGTTATTAAAAAGCTTCCAATGAGTAATAGGGAATTCTTATATAATTTAGAAGAAAAATTTGAAGTAATACCAATTGAAAAAGCATTTAATCCAAAAGAAAAAAATGAAATTGCCATATGTTTAAAGGGTAATTGGTATAAACTTTCAATCAAGAATAAAAAATTCAAATCTAAGCGAGATTCTTTAGACGTAACTATTCTTCAAGATAAAATTCTGGAACCAATTCTAAGCGTTATTGATCCACGTGCTGATGAAAATATATTCTTTGTCGGTGGTATGCAAAATCCCGAAGAAATGGAAAAATATGTGACAAAGAGAGGAAATGATTTATTTATAAATTTATACCCCGTTGATATAAGAGATTTAGAGTCAATCGCGGATGAGGGTGGAGTTATGCCCCCAAAGTCTACTTGGTTTGACCCAAAACTTCTTTCAGGATTAATAATGCACGAGTTAAAAGAAAATTAAAAAAAATTAATTATTTAAATTTTTTTAAAAAATCAGATATTTTTTCAGCAATCATAGTTGCCGCATCTACTTGATTTTCAATAGTTTGACTTGCTATATGAGGTGTGAGTATCAAATTATCTTCGCAATTAATTAATTCGGGATCGTTTAATGGTTCCTCACGATAAACATCTAATGCTGCACCAGCAATCTGTTTGTTTTTTAAAGCTTTTAGTAATGCCTTTTCGTCAATTAAACTACCTCTAGCAGTATTAATGATTATCGCATCCTTTCTCATAAGCTGCATTCTTTCTTGATTAAGTATATTTTCGGTATAGGATGTACCAGGAAGATGTAATGATATTATCTGGGCATCTTTTAATAAATCTTCAATTGAAGGATATATTGAACAACCAATACTTTTAGCTTCGTCAATAGCTATTTTTCCTTTACTAAATCTAGAATAAACTCCTACCTTCATACCCAAAGCTATAGCATCCCTCGCTAATTCTTTAGCAATATTCCCAAATCCTACTAATCCAAACTTTTTTCCTTTTAATGTAAATCCTAAATATTGATTTTTATTCCATTTTCCCTGGTGAGTAGTACGATCAGCATCAGAGATCTTTCTTGCTAGAGCCAACATTAATCCAAGAGATAATTCTGCTACTGATACTGAAGGTGCTTCAGGAGTATTTAAAACCGTTATATTTAATTCAGCAGCTTTTTTCAAATCAATATTATCTAATCCCACTCCCGCTCTACCAATAACTTTTAAGTTTTTTGCATTTTCTAATATATCAGCAGTTAGTTTTGTCCTTGAGCGAACCACAATAGCGTCGTAATTACTTATTTCTTTCTTTAGATCTTCTTTGGTTATAGTAAATTGCTTAGAGACCTCAAATCCGTTCTTTTTAAAAATTTCAACTCCTTCTTCTTGAAATTCATCACTTATTAAAACCTTCATCATGATCATAACTTTATTTATTTAGTCTTAATTCAGCAATAATATCAGTTAAAATTTTAAGCATTTCCTCAAGTTCTTTTACTGTAATTTCGCCCATATGTCCAATTCTAAAAGTTTTCCCTTTCAATGAACCATAGCCATTCACAATTCGATATCCTTTTTCCAATAACATTGATACCATTTTACCAAAATCGATATTTAAAGAATTTTTCATTGTTGATACCGTATCAGAGCAGAACTCTTTTTTAATTGGAAACATTTCCAAGTTCATATCTCGAGCCCACATTCTTGTTCGTTTTCCTAAACGTATATGTCTTTCAAAACGTTTTTCTAAACCTTCGGTATTTAGCATATAATCTAATTGAGCTACTAATCCTCGAATTTGGGGAATTGGAGGAGTTGTTGGTGTTTGATGAGCCTTATTACTTTTTAATAAGCCATTAAAGTCAAAATAAAACCCTCTATTTTCAACTTGGGAGGTCTTTTCTATTGCTTCTTGGGAAATTGAACAAACAGCAAGTCCAGGTGGCAAAGCAAAACATTTTTGAACTGAAGCTAAACAGACATCAATACCTAATTTATCAACTTCCACCTTAACACCTGCCATTGAGGAGGTAGCATCGACACATACTAATGCTCCATATTTTTTGAGTATGGGAACTACTTGATCTATAGGATTATACACTCCCGTAGAAGTTTCATTAGCTTGTATGCAAACCACTGGATATTCGTCCTTCTCCATTACTTCTTGGGCAAATTCAGGAGTAATTGCGTCTCCCCATTCCACACCTTCTTTTACAGCATTTTTAGCATTTGAAACTCCAATCTCATACCATCTATCACCAAAGGCTCCAATCGACAAGAATAGCACCTTTTCATCATTTTTTACTAAATTTCTAACACATGCTTCCATAACACCCGTTGCACTTGACGTAAAGATTAAACACTCATTTTTAGTATATAATAACTTTTGAAGGCCTTCAGTTGCCATCTGATGCATTTCTGAATAAGGCTGTGATCTATGTGTATCATTTGGTTTTGCTATTTCATTTAGCACTCTTTCTGGGACGTAAACAGGGCCTGGAGTAAATAATTTCAACTCTGAACCTTTTTCCTTATTAAAATGAATTTCGGGCATAATAGTCTCTTTTTTTGGAATAGTTAATTATTTTTAGTTTAGTACTTATAATTAAAGCTCTTGATATAATATTTATTATTTCTAAAGTATAATTCCAGATAATTTTTATTTAAAATTCGATAAATGTATAGAAAGAATTAGAAATTGAGATGATTTATTTTTTTTGAGCAAGATTTCTTAACGTTATCCTTCGAAATATTTCATATTCAGAGTAATCGTTTATAATATAGAAAAAATATCTTAAATTTGCTAATTTTAATGATAATTTGAATTGACTTAAATACATTGCAGCTCTTGAGATTATATTAAGGAAGATGGTCATGGCTAAAGAAGAGATATGAAAAATAAAAAAATTCTCTGCTAAAACAAAAGAAATTATAGATATTATTACAGTTATTATACCTACATAAATATTCATTGCTCGGTATTTAAATAAATATTCCTTAATAATTAATCCTTTTACTATCCCTGCTATACCAACTATTATTACTGGAAAAGCTATTAGGTAAATTAATTGATTTAAATTGACATTTGGAAATGAAAATAGAAATATTAAAAAACTTATTCCGAATAAAATACATCCAATACCAAATAATATGTTTAATATTTTTAAGGATAATTCACTAAGTTTTTTAGTGAAACCTTTGCGTATTTTCAACGTCCCATAAATTAACAGTGAAAACATAGGATAAAAAATAAATGACATTACTAATATTAATCTTAAAAACAAGCCAAGGAATAATACCCCGATAAATAAAACAGCAGTGTTAATATTATTTGCAAGTAGCTTTTGTTTATACATTGTGTCTTCTATTTCCATCATATTATAAAACCAACTTTTATTTTTATCTTATAATATTATTTCATTAAATGCTTATTAAATTTTTAGTTTACTTCTAAATTTGAGTTCTTTCTAATTATCTCTTTCAAATATTAGTGATTTATATAATGGAAATCAAAAAATAAATGAGGATATAGTTTTTTAATTTATTCATTTTTCATTAGTCTTCTTAGCATTATCCTTCGAAGGATTTCAAATTCAGGGTAGTCATTTATAATATAGATGAAATATCTTAAATTTCTAAATTTTAATGACAATTTGAATTGACTTAAATACATTGCAGCTCTTGAGATTATATTAAGTAGAATGGTTATTGCTAAAGAAAAAATGTGAAAAATAAAACCAATTCCAGTTAGAATAAAAGCAATTATAGCAATAATCACTGTTATAATGCCTATATAAATATTCATTGCTCGGTACTTATATGGATATTCCCTAATAATAATACCTTTTACCATCCCGGATAAACCAATTATTATTACTGGAAAAGCTAAAAGGTTTATTATTTGATATAAATCTGCGTTTGGAAAGGAAAATATAAAAATTATTAAAAACAATCCAAATAAAATACATCCAATACCAAATAACACGTTTAATACTTTTATTGGTACATTATTAAGTTTTTTAGAGAATCCTTTTTGAATTTTTAAAGTTCCGTAAATTAATAATGAAAACATAGGATAAATAATAATTGACATTATAAAAGTTAATTTTAAAAATAAAGGAAGAATTAATACCCCTGCAATTAAAATTACTAAATTAATCGCATCTGCTTGTCTCTTTTGCCTATCTATTATATTTTCTGTTACCATCATATAAGAAAATCAACCTTTGATTTATGGTATAATCAAATATTAGCAAAGAAATTAAATATTGTACCAACACTAATATTAAAGGCTCGAATCCCAGGAATTTTTGCTCTTTTTATTTCATCTATGAAATTTTGACCAGAACAATGAATCGGAAACAGTTCTATTTTCTCAACTTGGAGCTCATTAAAATATTCAAATGTTCTTTTAATTCTATTATTTGATGCGTTAATCATATGAAAACCTCCAATTATATGACTAATAGGTTTATTAGTTAAGGTTTTAACATAATTAAGTGTATTTATTATTCCAGAATGACAGCATCCAGTTAATATTATAACTTTTTCCGAGTTTTCGATAATTATGCATTTATCGTCCCAAATTTTATCCAAACTAATTAAATCATTATGAAGAAATAAAAAATTATTAAAATCTTCTTCCTTAGTTTTCCTAGGAATTTCCCCACTAACTAAAATTCTCAAATCATCCTTCTTAAAAATTTCTATTTGCTCTTTTGAAAGGAGTACATTTCCATTTAAATAACCTATTTTTTCTAAATCAATTGGTGCTTGATTCACAATTTTTGATGATTCTAATAATGGAATTATATCTTTTCTTGTCTGACCTATTAAATCTTGATTTTGAATTTCTTTTGTACGTTTGAAAATTCTTTCAAAATTTGCATAATGGTGGCTAATAATATCAACTTTATCCTCTATTTTTTCTAAAATCTTATATAAACCACCGGTGTGATCGTAATGCCAATGAGATAGAACTATTGTATTAACATCGTAAAGAGGATAACCTCTTATATCTAAATTATGTAAGAAACTTAGATTAGTGCTACCTGTATCAAAAATTATTTTCTTTAATAATTGGTGATTAGGGGGATCTTCCTTTCCCATAACTTCCCAAATGTTAATAAGAAATCCTAAACCATGTTCTGCTATTGATTGTGTTGCGAATAATTTATTAAATTCAATATAATTTAATCCTTCCGAAATTTGAAGATTTTGCCAAGGAAAAACAGTATTATTTGCTAATAATATAATTTCTATTTTTATCATAGCATCTAAAAATTTATAGGAACAATATAATATAGTTACCTGCAATTATTAATACAACTGCAAGTAAAAATCTTTTTCGAAATTTTTCTTTTAAAAGTAAAATCGAGAGTAATTGCTGAACCATTGGTGTGTTTGCAGTAATTGTAGAGGTTAATATTAAATCATTAATTTCTGCGGCTAAAATAAATATTGCATCTGCTAATCCTAAAGACAACATTCCGGCCACTCCAATGAATATAAAGTACTTTAGGTTATTTCTACTTTCCTTTTTAAATCCATTATAATATTCTTTTTGAAATGCTCCTAAAATTGCTATCGCTATCATACCAAAACTCACTCGAAAGAAATTAGATACAAATATATCACCATTCAAAATTCTAGCTTGGTAAAAAAATGAAACATAAGCAATAGCCCAGAAAAAAGCCGTACCTATCGCTAATAGTACACCTAAAATTAAGTCTTCTGAAATTCTTTCTTTTAAACTTTTTTTTAATTGATTTTTGTCAGATTTATCTTTTGAACTTAATATAAATACACTGGATAAAATTAAAAAACCTCCGAATAAAATTGAAAGTGTTATTTTTTCACCGAAAAGAAAGAAAGAAAATGGATATACGAATATCAATGATAATTGAGTAAGTGGATAAGCACGGGAAGCATCAATCCTCTTTAATGACATATAATAAAATAAATCTCCAATTGTAACACTCAAACCCGATATAAGGCAAATCATCAGAAAAACGAATAAGTCAACATTATTCATATCATTAAGAAATAAATAATTCCCAAAAATTAATGAAATTAAAAATGTACTAAAAGTAACACAACAAAGTCTAAAAAATAAATTAGCTTTTGGTTGGGTTTTACCGAGACCCCACTTATAAACAAGGGATGCTGCTGCCCACGTAAACAGAGCATCTAGGGTTAGTATATACCCTATTAATTCTGCCATTAAATTAATTTATTAAATATTGTTTTAAAACTATTTTATAATAAATTTTGAATTCAAATTTAAGATTAATAGAAAAAATAATTAAAATTATTTTTCCAGCATATAAGCCGAAAAGCTCATTTTTTACCAATTTATAATAGTATTATAAAGTTAATTACAGTCTCTTATATAGCAAATAAATTGATATACTCATAATCCACGCAATAATCGCAAAGGTCATCAACCACTCAATAATAGGAATCCATGTAAATAAAAAGATCCAAAATATTAAAATGACACCAAAGCCTATATAGGACAGGAATTTATTAAAACTAGTGCTCTTCAAAAATAATAAACTATAGAATAGTAAATAGAATACTCCTCCGATCATACTAATTAAAAAGAAAAGTCCATGCAAAAAACTGAATAATTCATTATACTCTAAAGACGGAAAAACA
>JBHLPZ010000045.1:0-17518 GCA_048885325.1 Candidatus Odinarchaeota archaeon | reverse complement strand
TAAGTAGTACGCCGTTTAAAAGTCAATTATGAATTATTTTAGTATTATTTTTAAACAATCTATATTTCTAATTAAATTAAGTTGAATGTTTTAATAATAATTATTTTCTTATTCTAAAATTATGTCGATAAATCAGATTTCAGTTTTTCTTCCTAATAAACCAGGGCAGCTTGCCGAATTTTTTGAGGTATTAATGGATAATCATATCTATATCAGATCTCTTACGGTGGCAGAAACAGAGGATTATGGTTTGCTTTTACTTTTAGTTGATCAATTTGAAAAATGTACTAAACTATTAGAAGAAAGAGAACTCTTATATTCAGTTACTAAGGTGGTAGCTGTTAGACTTTCAGATAATATTTCAGCCTTATATAAAATTGCTAAACTCTTTGGTTCAAATGATGTAAATATTGAATATCTTTATACGAGCATAATTGATGACCAGCCCTTAATAATATTCAGATTAGATGACAATGAAAGTGGAATCGAAGTCCTTAAACAAAATGGTTATCAAGTGGTTGAGGAATTGTAATAATTATTGTTTATCCTTTTAAAAAATTAAAAAAGATCATCGTCTAGATCTTCATTATCTTTTGGAAATCTTCCAAATTCTTGCATAAACTGTTGAAGTAGCTCACTTTCTCTCTTTGTATACATTGGATCCTCGTAATAGTTAAAGAAACACGCATTTGAGTTTGTATTTAATTGTTCTTCTAAAATTTGCCGCAAATTAGGTGCTCCTTTTATAAGGATAATTTCTTGCTTCTCATTTAAAACTTGAATGGCACCTTCAGTTTCTGGTACATTTTGTATATTTTCAGGTGTCAATTCTAACCATTTTCGAGGTGGAAGTATCACAGAAGATATTTCAAAACGAAAATCACATCTTAAACATCGATTAGCCTCTTCCATAGCTAATGTTTCATTAAAGCCAAGTTCAATTTCATTAAAACTATTTTGACGTTCTTCTAGTGATAAAAGGGGCATTTGAACCCGTGGTTTATCATAAAAATATTCGTCACGTCCCAACCAGGGATTTAATACATCTGGTTTGATAAAAATATCTTCAATTTCACCATTACCTCCTAAATATTTATCAATTGAACAAGCAGCTTTTCGTCCCATCTCAATTGCATTTACTACCGAACTGGGGCTATTTATAACCTCACCACCAGCAAAAATTCCGGGGATATTCGTTTCTAAAGTTTCTTCTTTAATTTGAATTAATCCTTCCGTGGAGATTTTAATTTTACTTTCACTTCCCAAAATAGATAAGTCAGGGATTTGGCCTATAGCTATTATTACCATATCGGTTTCAATAGACTTTTTATTTGTTTCGTCAAAGATGGGATTAAATAAGTTATTGTCATCAAATACTGAATCGCAATGGATAAGCTCAACTTCAGATACTTTACCATTTGTATCAGTAATTTTTTTTGGTCCCCATGAGCAATTTAGTTTGATACCTTCATCTATTGCTTTTTGAATTTCCCACTCATGGGCAGGCATCTCATCTCTACATTCTAAACAAGTTAATTGAACATTTTTAGCTCCTAATCGTTGAGATGTTAAGGCTACATCTATAGCTACATTTCCACCCCCAATAACGATAACATTATCTGCTACTTTAACATTTTCACCAGAATTGACTCTTTTAAGAAAATCAAGACCCCAGAGGATGTTTGCCAAATTTGAACCTTCTATATTAAGTTTTTTAGTATTTTGAGCACCGATGGCTAAAAATGTAGCATTAAAGCCCTGTTCTTTCAAATCTTCAAGTGATAAATGTTCACCTATAACTTTATTAGTTTGAATATCAATTCCTATACTTAAAATATGTTCAAGGTCTTTCTCAAGAACTGCTCGTGGTAATCGATATTCTGGAATCCCTACTCTCAACATACCTCCTATATAAGAATTAGCTTCAAAAACTGTGACAGAATGCCCAAACCTTTTTAAGTAATAAGCTGTTGTGAGTCCTGAAGGACCAGAACCTATCACTGCTACTTTTTTTCCCGTTGGAGGGCCGATATTTATTTTTGAATTCCATAAATCACTATCATGATCCATCGCAAATCGTTTTAAAGCACATATAGCAATAGGATCATTAATTTGATTTCGACGACACGCAATTTCACAATCATGAAAGCAAACTCTTCCAAGAACCGAAGGAAAAGGCGTTTTTTCTCTTATGACTGCTGCTGCTCCAGCAAAATTTTTCTCTGAAACTAATCGAATGTAACGTGGCACATCGATTCCTAATGGGCAAGCATCTCTACAGGGGACAAGTAATTTTTCACGTTCAGTCCAAAGGATATCCTTATCCGTGAGTGCTCCTGTAGGACAAACCTCAATACATGCTCCACAAAATTTACAACCAGATTCTTTAAGAGAAGGTGCAAGACTACCAACCACAGTCTCTCCATTAGAATAAATAAACCCTAAAGCTTCAACACCACGTACATCACGGCATACTCTAACACATCTCGTACATCCAATACATAATTCATAATTTCGGATAAATAATGGTTCATTTTCTATAATATCACGTCTCTGGGGCTTGTATCGCGGAGTATCTTCTCGAATTCCAATGTATTCCGCCACTTTTTGTAATTCACATCGTCCTAATATAGGGCAACAACGTTCTTCTACCGGAACATTAGGTGAACACGGTTCACGACTACAACCCTCACGCTGAGCACATATTAAGCATGCATGTGGATGTTTTGAGAGAATGCCTTTTAATTTCTCTTTACGTAGAGCTTCAATTTCGGGTGTATCAGTCAAGATTATCATACCCTCTTCAACAATGACACTACAGGAGGTTTGTAAGTCCTCAATTCCTTCTATTTTTACTACACAAAGTTGGCATCCCTGATGTTCTTGAGTTGAATTGGTTGAATTTTCATTTTTAAATCTAGTTTTTCCTTGAAATATATATTCATTTGGCTTTAAACCTACTAGAGGAGGTAAATCAGGATGAGTACAAAGACTGGGTATGTATATTCCAGCATTTTGTGAGGCCTCTAAAATAGTAATTCCTTTCTTGACATCAATTTTTGTGTCATTAATAGTTATTGAGATTGTATCCATAATTAACACTCTTTATTTATAATTAATTATAGAATTAATTACTTTTCAATTGAAATATAGAGCTTAATAATGTAAATAAATAAATACTATTTTTTTACCAAGAATGAGATATTGCTTCCGGTTCACAAGCTTTTACACAGGGTAATTCTCTTGTTTCACCACTAGGTTTACAAGGAGCACATGAGTATTTAATTTTCTTACGATGATCTTCTGAAACAATTGCTATTATCTCGTCATCTAATGGATCTAGTTCATTTTCACCCATTTCTAAGACACCAGCA
Organism: Candidatus Odinarchaeota archaeon; assembly: GCA_048885325.1. Taxonomy (GTDB): domain Archaea; phylum Asgardarchaeota; class Lokiarchaeia; order Sigyniarchaeales; family SOKP01; genus SOKP01. The sequence goes on along the minus strand of JBHLPZ010000045.1, from coordinate 14,144 downwards.
GGGCATACTTCTACACATTTGCCACACGAATTGCATAAATCAGTATCTATAGTTATAAAATATTCTCCACTTCCATCTTTATAACCATAATTTGCCTTTGTCATTTTTTTAAGACTTTAATTATCTTTCTTTTAAATTTATTATTAATTAAAATTATTTTAAGCTTTCTTGCGTTCTTTTTCGATAAGAGCTTTAGCAAATAAGGCGGCACCAATGGCTCCTGCAAGTTGTGGATCAATGTTAGGCTCAGGGGCTTTAAGTTTTAACTCATCTTCAATTCGTTTCACAACTCCAATATTTTTAGCAATTCCACCTGTTATTGCAAATTTTTCTTCTATACCAAGCCGTAATAATAGAGTTACCACGCGATGTGCCATAGCTGAACAATAAGCGGCTAACACTTTTTCTTTTGGCCAACCTTTTCTAAGTAAACCAACTGCTTCTGATTTTGCAAACACTACGCAGGTACTACTAACAGGTTCAGGTTCCTCATCAACTTCTAAAGACATTTTTCCTACATCATTAATATGCACTTGAAGTAAATCTGCAAAAACTTCCATCCCTCTCCCAGTTCCAGCAGCACATTTATCATTCATAAGAAATGCAGTAACTTTCCCACGTTGGTCACAACGTATTGCTTTACAATCCTGACCGCCCATATCTAATACTGTTCTTATATCAGGGCCATAAATGAAGTTAGCTCCCCTTGCATGGCAAGCAATTTCTGTGATTGCTCGTTTTGCGAATGGGACGTTAACTCGACCATATCCAGTTCCAACAACATATTGAATCTTATCTAAAGTTAGACCAGTATCCTCAAGTGCCCAATCCATAGCATTATTTGCGCTATCTGGACTATTACTACCAGTTCTCATGCTACTATAACAATAGATTTTACCATCTACCATTATTACAGCTTGAGTGCTGACTGATCCAACATCTACTCCTGCTGAGATAACATCAGCATCTTCCCATTTTAAGTCAGGGTTTGTATAGCGAGATTCAGTCCATCTCCAATATTCCTTATCTGATTGTTCATCTGACATGATTTTAACCTCTAATTTTATCTTGAGCGATAAGAGCTGCTCCTAACGCGCTAACATATTCTGGGGCTATACCATCTTTTGGTACTAAAAGTTCAAAACCTAAGTTCTTATTCATTGCATCTACAAAACCAATATTATTAGCAACACCGCCTATCAATGCAACATCTTGCTCAATACCTATTTGGCGTACCATACTTGTATTTCTATCCGCAATAGCATCATGTACCGCTCGAATTATATCTTCTTTAGATGTTTTTTGGTGAATCAATGAAACAACTTCAGATTCAGCAAAAATTGTACATTGAGCGTTCATAGGTATTTGTTTTGTTGACTTTAAAGAAAGTTCTCCCATTGTTTCGATATCTACTTCTAATGCTCTTGACATGGCTTCAATAAATGCACCAGCTCCAGCAGCGCATTTCTCATTGATTCCAAAATCCTTAACTTTTCCATTATCATCAATTTTTACAACTAATCCCTCTTCTGCTCCGATATCAATTATAGTTCGAGCTGATGGAAAAAGAAAAGACGTTCCACGACCATCGCAAGTTATAGTTGTGACATTATCATTTGCAAAAGAAATCGCTTCCATTCCAGCTCCAGTAGCCGTAATATGTTTAACATCTTCACGTTCAATTCCTGCTTTTTCAAGAGCATTATTAAATGCTTGCTCTGCTGATTCCTCTTGATCAAATCCACTTAATACCGAAGCTGTTGATAAAATACTATTTTCTTTTAAAATAACAACCTTAGTATTTTTAGACCCGCAATCAATTCCGGCTGTTATCATATTAAACCATTTTTTATTTTTTTTGTTTTAAATACTAATTATTATTATGTTCTAATATTGCTTAATTTATTGTAAATTCAGTTTCTCTATTCCAAGAGATTCCATAAAAGCATCTACACGTTTCATAGTTCGTTCAAGATCGAATTCTCTCTCATCTCCCATGTTACCTTCAAAAGGCATGGTTGGTATCCCTGCTTTTTGGATAGCTAGACGATTTTCAGCAATTCCAAGACTTAAACCTTCACACCCTCTATTAAAATGTAGAAAGACCCCATCTAGTTTCCATTCTTTGGCTATCCTAATCATCATATCTGATTTAAGTTTTGGATGATAAAAGTGTTGCCATTCAGGTTTACTTAAATTCCAATCAGCAAGAGCTCTTAAAGCCTCATCTCTATTAGTTATCTCAATATCTGGAATAGACTTAGGACCCCATGTTCCATCTTCCTTATCTTCCCATAATCCAATAAGGCCGAAAGTATAAAGACTTCCTACAGAAACGCAACCATATTGTTCCAAATAGCGAAAAATTCTTAAAAATGCCCAAGGAGGTTGAGTATCTGTCATAATTCGACATTTTTCATTTCCCACTGCAGCTATGCCTCGTGCAACACGATCTTTTACCTCTGGATATAGCTCTTTTTCATAAAAATCTGCCGTCCATTGAGCTGATTTTCTTAGAGTACCAAGAACATATAAAGAATACATTGATTTCTCGTCTAACGGAGCGGGGATTGCTTTATTAAGTTCGCAAATAGCTGACCAATAATGACAAGTACGAAACTCATTTTTAACTGCTCTGATTAATAATTCATCATCATAATCTCTTCCAGTGACTTTCTCTAACCATTTTATTCCATCATGCATTTGCCTTACGATGTAATTAATTTTGTGTTCTGTTCGTTCTTCATATGGTCCTACTGACACATCAATACTAAACATAGGAACTCCACCTTCAAGATCGCTTGCAACCTGATACCATTTAGCATGGGAACAACATATATGATCTTGCCATATGAAGTCTGGTTTTGGGAATTCTTCAGAAAATTGTGGCCAAGCATACTTATTTATGAGAATAGAACCCCAATAATTTCTCATATAGGAACAAAGATCTCGGGCAAAACCCCTAGCTTCAGTTGCTTCATGGCATTCTAGAGCAAATTTATCATTAAATGCCACAGTTGCACCATAAGGTTCTCCCGTTAAAGAATAAACATCATCTCCCAATCCAGCAGGAATAGCATCAAAAGACCAAGCTCCTCCTGCCCACCGAAGACCTCCTTTTTGGTGGGCATCAGCAAAATTTTTATAATAATTCTCTCTGAGAGTTTTAGCCTTATTCCAACATTTTAATGGCTCGGTTGGATATTTAGTTTCTAACATTTTAATCCCTCTCTTTTCTAAAAAAGATCCTCCTCTCTTATAATTTCAAGAAATGCCTCAACACGCGTTTTGAATTGACCAACAGGAACAGTAACATCAAATTCAAGGAAAAGTGTTTGAATATTAAGATCATTTTCTAACGCTTCTTTGATTGCAACGGTATCGAGTTCATGTGGGTCACAAAATTTCATCTGCATTATAATAGCTCCTTGGACGTCATATTCTTTAGCCAATTGGAGAATATTTTCAAGTCTTGTACGTTTAGGCCAATCCTTACTAGGGCAAGGTGTACGTTTTACGTATCTTTCTGCGATTGACACCAATGGATCTCCATTCGTATTTACTGGTGTATTAAAATATCGAGTACCAGTGCAGTGTTCATCAATAACGAATCTTGCTCCTAAATTTTCGACCATTGCCACAAATTCAGTATCATCGTCTTCAGATCCTAGTATCATTAATCGTTCACTTGGCGCATCTAAGGCTCTTGAAGGAAGGTTTTGCAGTAGTTCCTCTAATGCTTTATTATGTTCTCGTTTATCAGTCATTTGCGAAGATACCACCATAAGCATTGCTTCAAGGCCAGTTAATGGTGGGTTAGGATTTTTCCTTAATTCATATACTTGCTGTAAAAGTTGTCTATTTTTATTCATTATCTCAATTCCTCGCTTAATATCATCATCTGTAATTTTTTTTCCAGTCCATTCCTCAACTGCTTTCTTAAATAATCTTAATTCTTCTGTTAAATAAGGAATAGCATGAGGGCTTTGGATATGCATCGGATGTGGTAAATAATATGTAAAATCCACAGGAATATGAAGCTCCCAACTTGTAAAAGCTTGCCTAATATGGAGACAACTTTGAGCAATCATAATTCCATCAAGATAATCATATTTACCTTTTAGACCCTGTGCTAAGCAATCACGGCAGAAAGGACAAAACATCGCAAAAATGTGTGGTTCAGACACATCTTGTGGCTCGTGACTTCCTAATATCCTCACTGGTAGAATATCTGCAGCATAGAGAATTTCTTCAGGAACATATGTACAGAAATATCCTAATACCCTTCCACCAGTACGTTCTTTCCATTTTTTTGCATAATTATGACGGTTTTCATACCATTCTTTAAATTTTTCAAACACACTTATTGCCTCCATTCAGATAAATTTTAAAAAAAGTAATTAAAAATTGATTAAACCTCTATTTTTGACATAATATTATTATCCTAATTCCTTCTCCCCGACGCATAACATCAAAAGCTTCATTAATTTCTGAAAGTGGGAATTTGTGAGTAATTAATGGTTTAAGCTGAAGTGAACCATTCTTAACCAAATCGATAATATGGGGATAATCAACTGGACGACAACCAAGGCTTCCCATTATTTCCATTTCTCGGAACATAACGCGACCAATATCGAATCCATCCCAACGTTTGGGTGAATATCCCACAGCAACTAGTCGACCTCCAGTTCGCAAACTGTTAAATGCTTGTTTCATTGTTGAGGGATTTCCTATAGCTTCAAAAGCTATATCTGCACCACCTCCAGTTATTTTTCGAATGGCGCCAACAATTTCTCTTTCATCCTTATCTTTTGCTAAAATAGTTTCTACGGCACCGATCTGCTTAGCAATCTCTAACTTTTCTGGTATAATATCAACTGCAATAGGCAAACCCCCTGCTGCTTTTATATTCTGAACCACATTTAAACCAATTCCACCACAACCTATAACCACCGCCCAATCACCAGGTCTTACTTGACCTCGATTTTTTACAGCATGATACGGTGTTGAAACAGCATCCGAAATTATACAACTTTCCTCTAATGACATTTCGGTTGGAAGATGAACTATATCTTTTATCGGAACTTTAATTTGTTCGGAGAAACCCCCATCAATATGATTACCAAGCATAATCTGATTAAGGCATATATTTTCTCGACCAGTTCTACAATTAACGCAGTAGCCACAGGAAAGTACAGCAGGAATAATAACATGATCCCCTTCTTTAAAATTTTCCACGTCCTTGCTTACTTCTTTGATTTTTCCTGATATTTCATGGCCTAAAATAAGAGGCGGTTGCTTTACAGTTGGCACACCATGTTCTAGATAACCAAAATCAGTATGACAAACACCACAAGCTTCTATCTCTATTATAGTTTGTCCAAATTCACCTACAATACTTGGATTAGGATAATTGTCATCAAATTTTAAAGGTTCCTTAACTTTTTCAAAAACGGCTGCTCTCATTTCAAATCCTACAATTTTTTTTATTTTTATTATAATTTAAACCTAATTCTTATCAAAATTAAATAAATTAACGATTCTGCCAATTGGGTGATCTCTTTTCTAAGAACGCTTGTAATCCTTCATTTGCATCATGCGTTGCCATCAATTCTTTGAGATAAAAATTTTCAATCTTATCTAATTGAGTTTCAAAATCGATTCCTAATGCTATATTAAATGCCTTTTTGGTGTATTGCAAAACTATAGTGCTTAAATCATTAAATGAATCTATAAATTTATTAAACTCTTGTTCGTATGATTCATGCGGGAAGACATGATTAGAAATACCTAGTGTCTGAGCTTCATTAGCATCGATTATTTCACCTAACATAATTAATTCAAAAGCTTTTTTATTTCCGATGATGTGAGGAAAGGCTAATATAGCAATAGGTGGAAATACACCTACCTTAATTTCAGGCTGTCCAAATTTTGCTTTATCAGAGGTAAGTACAATATCACAAAATATAGCAATTTCACATCCTCCACCAAGCGCAGCTCCTTTAATGCTTGCAATAGTAGGACATTTTAACTTATTAAGCTTTCTAAAAATATCATGAAATTCCTTAATCATCCTGGGAGCTTTATCCCCCATATGATCACCAACATCAACTCCCGCTGAAAAAGCTTTTCCATTATGATCAAAAATGATTGCTTTTAGTGATTTATCTTTTAGAAAACTTTCAAGAGCGTCATTTATTTTTTCCATCATAGCTATTGTTAAGATGTTTAATGGACCATTGTTGAAGATTATTTTACCAATGTTATTGACTTTTTCAACTATAATTAAATCCTTTATCACTTTATATCATCCAATATGGCTATTATCTTCTATTAAGCTACTTTTTTCCTTTTCTAAAAAATTATTTGAGTTTTGCTCCACAATTTCCACAAAACTTGAAATCAGAAGGCAAATTTTTTGTCTGACAAGAAGGACAAACTATTGAAGGTGGTCCCCATAAAAATTCAGGATGAGGGCTATCCCGAACGCCTCTATAGTTGGGAGGTCGTTTTTCTACAAATGCCGACATTCCTTCAAGTGGTTCCCATGAAGCATAATGAATAGATAACCAATCTTTTGCGTGTCCAATTGTTTGATGCCAAACAAGATCTTTCCAGAAATTAACTTGTTGTTTCGTATATCTCATACATTCTGGAAATTTATCAATAAGTTTCTGACAATACTTATCAATTTCATCATCTATTTCTGAATAGGGTACTACTGAATTTACTAAACCCCATTCTAATGCTTTTTTTGCGGAAATTGGTTCGCATAGATATAATATTTCTCTTGCTCGACGGTCTCCAACTATAATAGGTAACCATTGAGTTGCACCTCCACAAGCCACAGATCCTACTCTTGTTCCCACTTGTCTAATAGTGGCGTGCTCTGCGGCTACTGCTAAATCACACGCCATTTGCCATTCATTACCTCCACCCGCAACGATACCGTTGATCCTTGCAATTGTAGGTTTACCTATATTACGAAATACATCATGAGCTTCTTGGAAAATACACATCCACTTCCAATATTCAGCAGGTTGGACAGTAAATCTTTCCTGATACTCCTTTACATCCCCACCTGTACAAAAAGCCTTATCACCTGAACCTGTTAAGATAATAACAGCAACCTTATTATCCCATGCAGCATCATGAAAAGCTTCAATCATTTCCATTAAAGTAAGGGTTGAATATGCATTGTATACTTCAGGACGATTAATCGTGACAGTTGCCTTCCAATCCTTTTTTTGATATATAATCTCTTTAAAATCAAATTCTTTTGGATCTTTAGGAGTGAAATTCGGTTCTTTTGTATAAGTCATTACTATCACATCTATACTTGATTTATTTGATTTCTTATATTTTTTTTATTATTTTTAGATAATTTTACAAATGAATTTAAAATTTGTTAATAGAAAACGTTTAGTGGGAATAAAATACCACTAAAAGCATAATTCAGTTGGATTACCAAAATGAATAATCTTCTGTTTCTTAAATAGAAGATTATAGTTATATCTTTTTCATATTCAAAAAAATTATGAAAATGAGACAGAATTACGATGGTTTCGGATAAAGAAAACAAAAACAAAATTTATACTCGACATAATTTTACATTTAAACAATGAAAAAATAAATTTCCTTCACTTTTTTGGCTTTTCATCAACCTCCACTTCTTCCTTGAATGGCTTCACGGGTTTTGAATAATCAATTGGAACATCGCAAGCCCAACACCTATTTTCTAAATTAGTTAATGCCTGCGCACAACTTTCACAATAATTAGCACCACATTTACAAATGTATGAAAAACCAAATACTTCACCTCTACAAACCAAGCAAATCTTCTTTTCTTTTGAAATTACTACTTTCTCTTCCATGAATTGAGGGATTAATACTGTATGTTTATAAAATATTCCAACAAATCTCTTATCTAATCGAGCTAAATCCAGACGTTCTGCCATTGGTGCTTCTGAATCTTTTAATATTTCCCATAAATCTAATTTTGTGAGTAAATCTTCCTTTTCAGCAGCAATTCTTTCTACTAACAAACTTAGATCAAATCTTTCAGCGATTTGTTGAGCTTGGGTTAAAAATCGCTGAGTCTTCTTTATATCAAAGGTTAATAGTGATAGTTTAGCTTGAAGTAAGTAAGTTTCACATAGAATCGAGTATGAATGCGATTTCTCGGCCATATCTAATAGCCGATCAGTAAGGAGAGTGATCTCTTCCAACACTTCTAAGTCATTAGTCATGCGTAATTCAGTTAAAAGCAATTGACATAAACTAATTAATGCTCGGGAGCTATCTCCGAATCTAGATTTCTTGTTTTCAAGAATTTGCTTAAATATTTCCTCAGCTTCAACCATATTACGAGCTCGAGGATTAGTTTTCAATATTAGAGCTTTATTAAGAAGATACAATATATTACCTCGTTCATCTTTTATTTGATTAATTAATAGCTTCATATCATGAAGAGCTTGCTTTGCTCGTTTAATATCGCCTCTATCAATTAATATATGAATTAATGTATCATGATCATATGCTAGGTCTCTTAAATTTCCTAATTTATGGCTTAGTGCCAAGCTTTGTTCTGAGCACTCTAAAGCACGATCTAAATCTCCTCTCTGCCTATAAGCTTCCCCAATGTAGGAAAGAATCCATGCTACCATATACTTGTTATTAATTTCATTAAAAATTGTCAAGACCTGCTTATAAAGCATAATTGCCTGATCTAAATTACCTTTAAAACTATATAACTCTGCTTTACGAAAATTGATAAATCCGATACACCATTTGTTGCCACTTTCTTCGGCAGTAGTGATACCTTGCTCATAATATTTTAAAGCACGGGCATAATCACCTTTTACTAAACTAAATACTATACCAATTCCTGCAAGGGAATAGGCACATCCTAATTTACTACCAAATTCTTCTCGTAATACTAAGCTGTGCTCAAACTGCTTTAATGCCTGATCCGCATCCCTTTTATATATGTAAAACCATCCTTTAAGCCAAGCTATAGAAGCCTCTCTTTGTTTGTAGTTTGTGAGTACTTCTTGAGGTAAGGATTTTAGCAGTTCTTCTCCCTGCTTAATTACATTATGAAGTTTATCCGATTGACCAAGCCAATTTAAACCATCAGCCATTCTTAGTAGAATATCAACTGATAAAAGGTTTTTTCCTAATTTTAAACTCTCTTTATATGTTTGTTCGGCAAGTTTGACAACGTCTTTATATAAACCTTTCCAAAATAAGAGCTCACACTTGAGGAGATGACACATAACTAAATTACGAAAAGTGAGTCGTCCCTTTTGCTCGAAGTCGCTAATTAACAGCTCTGCCTCATCAAGCTTAAATTCATCTATCAGTTGCTTTATTTGGATTAATTCCTCAGGTTTATCTTTAATTTTGAATAAACTAATCATATGAACCCAGGTTTTGAAATCTAGAAAATAGGTCTGGAATACGATTCTTTGAATATAATATACAATATGAATGTAATTTATATTAATTTACTTAAGTATCTAATCTGGTATAAAAAATCAATTGGTATTAAAATACTCTACATCCACAATTCAAATGGAATATAAAAAAGAGTAATATTTATACAAACTATATCATAATATCTAATGTAGATTAGAGATAGTAAAAACAGATGGAATTGAATAATTATGGGGTCGGATAAGGAAAAGGATAAAGAAGAAAAAGATAAAAATATTCCACTTAGAGGAAAAGACTGGGAGAGGGGATTTACTATCGAAGAAAATAGAGTAGCTGAGTATGTAGAATTATATGAATCAATAGGTTATGAAGTACGCGTTGAACCTGCTACTCCTGACAAGCAAGAAGATTGTCAAGAATGTTTCAAAACTAATTTTGATAATCTACGAACAATCTACATTAAGCGAAAAGAAAATAAAGATAATCAAATGGATTTAGAAGAAGTCTGAAGATATAGAAATTCTATTTCTAATCTGAAGTTATTTAGTTAATATTTTTATCTATTTTTTCATTATTTTACCTTATGTCGAAAATGGAACCTGTTAAATTTGAAGATTTTAATGTTGGCGATTCTGCTTCCTTTGCAAAAACTATAACTGAGGCAGATGTAACGCTATTTGCAGGGATATCAGGAGATTTCAATCCTTTACATATTAATGAACAATTTGCAAAAACTCAAATGTTTGGTAAACGGGTCGTACATGGTGCTTTTAGTTCTGCTTTAATTTCAGCAGTACTTGGCGCTCATTTATTTGGTCCAGGTGCGCTTTACGCATCTCAAAAAGTCGTATTTAAAAAACCTGTCTATATAGGTGATACTGTAACAGCAGTGGCAACAATTACCAAGAAATACACTAAAGAAGGTAAAAGTGGTATATTACAATTTCTTGATGTGGAAACCAAGGTTTACAATCAAAAGGATGAAGTAGTTACTGATGGAGAAGCACAGGTAATAGTTATGTAACTATTCTTTTTCTCCCTTTTTTTTTTAAGACTTGATTATAAAATCAATTTTGCGGGAAGAACAAAACTGTAGAGATCAAATTTCCTTTTAGCGACAATCTCTCATTTTTAAATCATTTTTATTTCGTACTCCCGCAATTATTTATTTATTTCAAATTAAATTTATGATATGTGATTTCCCATAAATATGGGAAAAGGTAAAATTTTTTATATAATTTAGATGTTTAAAATAAGATTAAAATATTTTTGAAATCGCTCTGAATCATTAAAGCAGAGAAATAATTTATTTAAATCAATTTATATATGAAAAGAGGATAATTTTATGACTTGGCTTAATATCGGTGAAATTATCAATGTTAATGCTGGTAAGTATCCAAATAAGCTTGCTCTGAAAGATGCAAGGCGGCAATTAACGTTCAATGAATTAAATATTAGGACTAATAAGTTAGCTAATGGATTTCTTAAACTGGGTATAAAGAAAGGCGATAAAGTAGCAATTTTATCTAATAATTCAATCGAATTTATGGAAATTTATGTTGCTGCTGCGAAAGGAGGCTTTATCATAACTCCATTAAATTTTCGTCTGCATCCAGATGAGATTTCATTTATAATTAATAATTCAGATTCGAAGTATTTAATCGTAGAATCACGATTTCGTGAGGCTACCGAAAAAATATGGGAAAGAGCCAAAGAATTGGGATTTGAAAATGTTGAGCGTATTTTAATTACCGATAATCCCGCTAAAGGTTGGTTATATTATGAAGACATTATAGAAATGGGGGAAAATAATTATCCTTCAATTAAAATACATCCAGAAGATATATGGGTTATTCTTTATACATCAGGTACTACGGGTAGACCTAAAGGTGTTGTACGTTCCCATCGATCTTATATCGCATTTTTTCTAATTAATGAAGCGGAATTCTCATTTACTCCACAAGATTATGGAATGATCTTAATGCCTTTATCTCATGTAAATTCTACATTTTATTCATTTGTTTTTACATATTTAGGCGCACCTTGCTATATTCATATCGAATACGAATTTGATCCAGAGAAAGTTTTAGAGATAATTGATAAGGAGAAAATAACATTTACTTCCATGATACCTACTCATTATAATTTAATCTTAAGTCTTCCTGAAGAAATTAAAAAAAAATATGATTTAAGTTCTGTTAGAGCCTTATTAACTTCTTCTGCTCCCGCGACTAAACAAATGAAACTAGATGTGATGAAATTATTTAATAAAACGAAACTTTTTGAAGCATACGGTTCAACTGAAGCAGGTTTAGTAACACTTCTTAGACCTGAAGATCAAATGAATAAATTAGGTTCTATTGGAAAAGAATGTATTGGAACAGATTGCATTAAATTACTGGATGAAGATGGAAATCCAGTATCTGTAGGAGAAATTGGCGAGTTATATTCTCGTGGTCCACAAATGTTTGATGAATATTATAAATTACCAGAAAAAACAAGAGACGCATTTAGAGGAGAATTTTTCAGCGCTGGAGACATGGGTAAAATAGATGAGGATGGTTTCTATTACCTTGTAGATAGGAAAGCTAATATGATAATAACTGGAGGAGAACATGTGTATCCCTCTGAAGTTGAAAAAGTAATTCTTTCTCACCAACTAGTTATTGAATGTGCTGTAATTGGTCTACAAGATTATAAATGGGGGGAAAGAGTAACAGCCATTTGTATTTTAAATAAAGATATAGAGTCGCTAGAAAATTTTACTAAAGAAATTCGTCAATATTGTGAAAATAAATTAGCAAGGTTTAAGATTCCAAAACAGGTCTTAATCATTAATTCAGACGAGATGCCTAGAACAGGGTCCGGTAAAGTTATCCACCGAATATTACGAGAACGGTTTAATAAAAATAATAAGTAATTTTATTAAGAAATTAATTTAGAACTAAATGGGGATTAAAAAATAATGACATTTAAAAATGCATATATACCATATGGTCAGTATTGGAGTACACCCTTTAGTAGGTGGCAAATGAGTTTTCAAAATCTTCATGCTATAAAGTTCGCTGCAGATATAACGATTAAATTTTTAAAAAATAGAGAAATCTCTCCTAATGAATTTGATGAAATCATATTAGGTATTACTATTCCACAATTATATTGTTTTTATGGAGGTCCTTGGTTAGCAAGCTTAATTGGAGCTGAACATGTCACTGGACCTATGATTAGCCAAGCTTGTGCAACAGGAACTAATTGTATTTCGATGGCAGCACAAAATATAGAAACGGGAATAAATAAAAATATACTTGTAGTAACCGCAGATCGATGTTCTAATGGACCTCACCTTGTTTATCCTAACCCTCAAGCACCTGGGAGCACGTTGGATGCAGAAAATTGGGTATGGGATAATTTTGGGCGAGATCCTTTTGCTAAAAATGCAATGATCGAAACAGCTGAGAATGTAGTTAAAGAAGTTGGTATCACAAGAAAAGAACAAGATGAGATTACGATGTTGCGTTATAATCAATATCAAGATGCTTTAAAGGATAATAAAGCTTTCCAAAAGAAATACATGTTAGAACCAATTGAAGTAAAAGATCACTCTGGTCGAAAAGTGCTAGCAACCGTGGAAGGCGATGAGGGAATCTATCCAACGACTATGGAAGGTTTATCAAGGCTTAGACCAGTTCTTCCAGAAGGTACAGTTACTTATGGAACTCAAACACATCCAGCAGATGCTAATTGTGGTGTTATTGTTGCTACTAAAGAAAAAGCACATCAATTAAGGAAAAGAGAAGACGTTGAGATAAAAATTCTATCTTATGGAGAATATAAAACAAAGAAAGGATATATGGCTATGGCGATTATTCCTGCTGCTAAGAAGGCTTTGGAAAATGTAGGAATATCTATACAAGACGTATCAGTAATCAAAACACATAATCCTTTTGCTGTTAATGATGTGTATTTTTGTAAGGAGATGGATATCAATTGGAAGGATATGAATAATTACGGAAGCTCACTTATATATGGTCATCCTCAAGCACCTACAATGATGAGAATTATAATAGAATTAATTGAAGAACTAGTGTTAAAAGGAGGAGGCTACGGTTTAGCCGATGGTTGTGCTGCTGGAGATACAGCAGCAGCTTTGGTATTGGAAGTATCAGTTGATTAAAAAAAAATTTTATTAATTAACCAAATTTAAGGCGCCTAATTTGTATAGGAAGGAAATAGCAGCTACCAAGGAATTAAAACAATTAATGTCAGATTATTATCATAAGTTAGATCAGTACTCCAAAAGTGATGATAAAAAAGTAGCTTGGTGCTCTAGTGTTGGTCCTGCAGAAATTCTAAGAAGTTTAGGATTTGAGGTTTATTTCCCAGAAAATCATAGCGCTCTATTGGGGTCCTCTAGAATGGCAACAGACCTAATTCCATATGCGAACGCAATAGGATATTCTCCTGAGATTTGTTCATATCTTACTGCCGATATCGGTGCTTATTTAAAAAAAGTTACACCATTATCACGAATTTACCCTACGATTAAGAGTGTACCAAAACCTGATGTATTAGCATTTAACACAAATCAATGTAGAGAAGTGCAAGATTGGTTTGGTTGGTATGCAAATGAATTTAAGGTCCCTTTAGTTGGTATTTCTACACCTAGAAATGTCGGAGAAATTACCAATACACAAATTACATTTATA
>JBHLPZ010000044.1:6163-17914 GCA_048885325.1 Candidatus Odinarchaeota archaeon | reverse complement strand
AATGCATACTTATCATCCAATAACCAATATCTATTCCATGCGAGACTTAAAAATTCCTTGAAAAATCGCGCAATTCCTACATTACTCAAGCGACTTTCAGGATGACCAGTTGCGGCATGTGCCCATGATCCAATTAGCATTTTTGAATATTTCCTTGCATCTCCAGTAGCATTAGCTTTAATATCTAAAAATTCTTCCAATTGTTTTTCAAAAAACATATCTTGCCAACCCGTTAACATGAATGCAGGCTGAGAAAATTTTTTAATATCCACATCTAAGAATCCAGGCATTTTATGTGTGTCTTTTTCCAAACCCTGTGTTATTAAGAAATCGTTTAAAAATCTGAAAAATATCTTTAAATTTCGCTTTGAAGGATTAAAATTATTTATATTGTAATAAGCAACTAAAAGATTTTGGACTTCTTCAATAGATTTGCCCTTTAGTTGAGATAACTTAATTCGAGTTTTCTTTTTAAGAGGATCGTTGAATAACGCATATTTAGGATTTAAATACCTTTCTTGCATTAAATTTGTCATTACATCTACATGAGGAGCATCTTGATGTGATACAATATTAACCATTATTCTATAAATAGAAGTTGTTAATGCATGAATCTGGAGCCCTCCATTATTTTTCCATAGATTTAATGAGGAAGTAATAGCTGGAGCAATACAAGTTAAATAACTATTATCCCATGATAAAGCTAATTGAGTTATCCCAAAATAACTAGCTCCTACCATACCAATTTTACCATTATACCAATATTGTTTTGAGATCCACTCAAGCGTCTCCAAACCATCCTCCCTTTCAGTGAATAAGTAATAATTAAACCCATCCGAGTGACCTGTCCCTCTTATATCTTGTATAATTGTTACAAATCCATAAGCGGCATAAGCAAATCCTAAGATACACAAATTATTTTTCCAATATGGTAATCGCACTAAAATTGTGGGACATTTGCCCTTCTTCTTAAAGACCTCTTTCGGGACGTAAACATCCGTAGCCAATTTTGTTCCATCTCTTAATTTTAACATATATTCAGGATATCTTTTAACACCATATTTGGGAAATCCGGATCTTAAGAGTACTGCCAAAATCTTAACTAAAGGTAATGAGCCATGATCCCTAAAGATAGAATAGAACTTTTTGATGAATTTAGGAAAATTTGGTCTAACTACAACTTTTAGATAAGAAAAGTTAGTTACGTAATTATTTTTCATTAAATTGATAAAAATATTCTAACTTAAAAAGTTTAAAATTAAAATGGCAGGCCCGGGGGGATATGTTCCTTCTATAAAAATTTAAAGAAGTTTGAACCCCCGATCGTCAGCTCTCTCCTAAAATATAATTAGGAGGCTGCCGCGATATCCATGCTTCGCCACGGGCCTTTATGATTCTTTTTAGTATTATTATATTAAAGTTTAGTAAAATAAAAATTTAGATATGATTACAATGAACTATCTTATCTCTTTTGTTCGTTTATTTGTTTAATTGATTATTTGTGATCTTTTTAAGTATTAAAAAAGACTTAAAACCAAAGGTTTTAATTGACCTTTATTATTTTTAATATTATTAATAGATTTATTAAATATTTTTTTTTGAGTTTTGAAATATGGAAAGAAGACTAAATAGACCCATTGACTATTTAAAAAATTCAATAAATAGAGTTATTTTAATTAAAGTGAAGCGAAACCGTTTATTTCGTGGAAATTTATGTGGATTCGACGAACACTTGAATTTATATCTGGAGGGAACGAGTCAAATTTTTGAGTATCAAGACGAAGATGGGAATATACGAGAGGAACATGAAGACTTAGGAAGCATTGTTGTTCGCGGTGATAACGTGATCTTTGTTAATTTAGCTAATGAAGAATAAACAGCCATTGATTTTAGAAAAAATCTTTCTAATCTAAAGTAAACTTATCTTAATTCTTCAATTAAAGTAGGTCAAAATAAAAGTTTTTTAAGTTTTAATAACTTTAATATGAAGATACTTTAATTCAAGATAAATTTAAAAATATTTGATGTATGATAGTGGAACAAGCTATATTAATTAACCCAAACTTGGGGCACCCTTTAATTCTAAATATTGATCGAAGATTAAAAAAGAAAGATTTTCATACAGAGATATTATTTGTTAGCAATATCTCTGATCCTAAAAATTTTGAGAAGTTTATAAGGCATAAAATTGAGCTCGTTCCGATTCTTGAATATAAGTGGAAATTAAAAAAATTACTCGAGCAAGAAAGGAAAAAACGAATAGTAAAGATTGAAAAAGAAGCGAAGAAAGGTTTTTGGAAGAGATTAATAGAAAAGATCTTTAGGAAGAAAAAAACCAAGGAAGCTGGGAAAACAGATATTACTTATAAAATAACTGATTCGAAAGGAGAAGAATTTGATATTGTAAGCAAAAAGAAAATTGACAAATTAAAGCATCGTGTGTTTCGAGGAGATGGAATTCAAGCTATTGTAATGAATGTACAAAAGGTTTCTCCAATAGCAATCGATAACCTTAACTATGAAAATTATTGTAGTCCCCAACCCTATTTAATAAAATACAAAATCTTTGATGGTTTAACAGAATTTTATAAAGTAGATATTGATTTCTCTCTAAGCGAGGAAACATTAGACTTTCTAAAAATTCGGACTTTTCTATTGTTTGATATAGTCCATGAGAAATCTCTTGATGGGAAGCGAACTAATTATCATTCGTTAGTAATTTCTAAAAATAATTGGAGAAATCTTAAATTTGTCCATGCTACAGACTTACATCTGGCAGAGCGAAATGATAGGATTTATGGAATTGTAAAAGATTGGCTCTCAGTCTTTAGGCAGGAAAAATTAATTGAATTTGCTCAACAAGGTCTAAAATCTCTCTCTTTGTTTGGACGTTTGTTTAAAAGAAAACAACCTTCTAAGCCCTTAACCATAAAACCCTTAAATAAACGATTTATTAACCCTAACAATAATTTTAGGAAATTCATTAAGGAAATGAATAAAAGAGTTTTAAATAATCAATTAGATTTCATTGTATTAACAGGAGATTTAGTGGATTTTGTTTTATTCTCTAAATTGCCACGAGATATAAAAAAAACTTTAAGTTTTGATTATGAGTATAGCAATTGGAAAATATTTAAAGAAATAATATTGAATTTACCACAAAAAAAAAGGAGAGGGATGCTTAAAGGACAAGAATTAATTTGTCCGATTTTTACTCTACCTGGAAATCACGACTTTCGGCCGTATCATTACGATCTTCGATGGGGAGGATTATATAGAAAAATTGGTTTAAATGCTGATGAGGCTCTGGCTTTAAATGATAAATTATTAGCAAATCCCATAAGTTCAATTACTAAAAGTTTTATGGCGTTAAAGGGATATTTGTTAGAATTTAATCCTTCATTAGATTATTCAATTAAATTTGGAACCCATCAATTTATATTTTTAAATTCTGGTTCGGATTCATTCAAAAATGTACGAGATTTTTTGATGGGACGTCCATCTGTAACAGGGCTTTCGAATAGACAAATAAAGTATTTAGAAAATTTGATCAATTCTCAAAAAAGCGATAGAGATAATACGTATTTATTTTTACATGGTCCACCACTTAATCCTCGTAAGTCTGCAAGCATTTTTAAAAAGTTTGGTCAGAAGGATATTTTTAAGGAATTCATAGATAATGTAGATGAATTTAAAGAAACTGTTATTAAAAAGTTAGGCAAGCAATTATCGTTTGCAAGAATAGATGGCAAATTTGATGTTAAATTCGGGACAATTTCCTCTAACTGGGAAAAATTAATCGAGTTTTGTAAAAATCATTGTATTCTTACTCTCACTGGTCATACACATGAATTAAATGAATTTAGATTAGGAGACCCAAAAGGAGAAAGGTCAAAAGTATTTACTGCTCCTCCTTTTAGCTTGAAAAAATTAGAAAATCCTGCTGCTGTATATTATGATCTTTATTCAGAATTATATACAAATCCTAAAGAAATTGCTCAAAATGCACCATTTGTCGTACAAACCCCTGCTTTAGGATTAGGAGGTTATCATAGCAATAAACTAGTTGGTTGCTATCGTGAAATAGAAATAATAAAAAACAAATTATCTTCATTCAAAGTAAATTTTATCAGACGAAAAATCAACCTAAAAACTGTTTAAATTAAAGATATTAAAATATAGTATTCAATTAATGAAAAACTGGTCTTCCTTTTTTATGAATTGCCATCCCAAATACATCTTCCGCTCCTTCTAATACCATTTCCGATATTGTAGGATGGCTGTGTATTGTTTCTCCGACATCATGCACAGTTAAGCCATGCTGCATAGCTAAAGCGATTTCAGAGATCAACTCAGGAGCTTCAGCTCCTATACAGGAAGCACCTATTATTTTATGAGTTGTTTTATCTGCTAAAATCATAATAAAACCTTCTTCTTCACCCATGCATTTGGCTTTACCTAATGACATATATGGAAATCTTCCCATTGCTACGTCTATTTCTAGAGTTTTTGCTTGATTTCTTCTTAATCCTACTGATCCTATATTAGGATTTGTAAAGATTGTTGCTGGTATGATCTTATAATCTGTTGTTCTTTCCTTCACCGGAAAGTTACCAATACTAGCTAATGCATTAGCAACTGCTACATCTCCCATATAACTAGCAACATGGGCTAGCATTGGAGCCCCTGAAGCTGCAACATCTCCGATTGCATAAATTCCTTTTACATCAGTTTCTGTTGTTTTAGTATCAATCTTAATTGCTCCTCTTTCGGTTACAATTCCAAATTCTTCAAGTCCAAGGTTTTTAGATTCTCTTGCTCGACCTATTGACACTAAACAATAATCTGCCTTATAGTAAAATTTTTCGGCACTTTCAACTTGATCTCTTGGAACATCCGCAGAACATGTAGTCGCTTTTACTCCCGATCCAGTATTTTCTACTGATAAAACATTTTGAGATACATGTAATTCTATTTCTAAACTGGTTATTTTCTTTTGTAGTTCTTTTATAATTAATGTTTCCTCTGTAGCAATCGGAGTTGGGAGGTACTCTAACATAACAACTTTAGAGCCAAAAGTTGCGAAAATATTTGCAAATTCACATCCAATAACTCCAGCACCTATAATAAGTAAACGTTCAGGAACGATTTTAAAAGTAGGATCAAGTATATCATCACTAGTTAAAATTCTATCATGATCGATATTAAAAGCCGGAATCATGGCAGGGGAGGAACCGGTCGCAATAATTACTCTTTTTGCCCTAATTCTATTCGTCTCATCTCCTTCTATTGAAATTTCAAAACCATCATTTACATTTCCCCCAATTATTTTTCCATGTCCAAAATAAACGTCATTTTTCCAAGCTTTTTCTAAAGCACCTATGCCTTGTACAAGTTCTTCTACAACTTTATTTTTTCTCTCAACAGCTTTAGCAAAATCTAATTTAGGCTCGCAAGAAACTCCAAACTCTGCTCCGTTTTCCTTTATTTTATGTATCAAATCTGCTGATGCGTATAAAGCTTTTGTTGGAATGCAACCCCAATTTAAACAAGTTCCACCTAGTTTTGCTTTCTCAATTAGTGCTACTTTAGCTCCGAATTGTGCAGCTCTAATTGCAGAATGATATCCTCCAGGACCAGCACCTATAACTGCTAGATCATATTGGTGTTCAGACATAATACTATCAATGTTAATTCATAAAAGAAGTTAATAATATGTTGAATAAGTAAATAAATCAAAAAATATTAAATTTATTAAATGAAAATTTATTGCTAAACGATCAAACAGAGTAAAACCACTTAGGCTTTTTATTGAAATCATTAGAGGATGAATGAAGAATAATAGGACTCAAAAATTATTTAAATAAATTTGCGATTAAAATTTTACACTATTAACTTTTATAAGAGTAAAATTATGTTTGTTAAGAATACTTCTCAATTACTTTCAGTAAATGATTATAAATCACAGAAATTGTTAAGAGAAATTGGATTAAATTGCCTTGAAAACGCTTTAAATGCAGTTAAACCCGAAAATTTGATGAGAAAATCAATTAAAATTCAGGATGATAAATTAATTATTAAAGATGATGTTTTTAACTTAAAGGATTATGATAAGATATACATTATCGGGGGAGGTAAAGCTTCGGCAGAAATGGCCTATACTTTAGAACAAATTATTTCGAATTATTCCTTTAATTATGAAGGAATAATAAACGTTCCCGAAGGTTTAGAGATAAAACAATTTGGAATATCAAAAAAAATCATGCTGAATTTAGCCACACATCCCATTCCCAATGAAAACGGTGTGAAAGGAACCAAAAAAATGTTAGAGCTTATTAAAGAAACTACTAATAAAGATTTACTTATATGCTTAATTTCTGGAGGGGGATCAGCGCTTTTACCTTCACCAAAAAATGGGATTACCTTAAGAGATTTGCAAGAAACCAATTCACTACTATTAACATCAAGTATATCGATACATGAAATTAATACTGTGAGAAAACATCTATCTAACTTTAAAGGTGGCAACCTAGCTAAAACAATATTCAACTATAGTGGAGCAACTTTAATTACATTGATAATATCAGATGTTGTTGGTGATGATTTAGATTCTATAGCTTCAGGTCCAACTGTACCTGATAGGAGTACATTTAAAGATGCTATTGATATATTAAAAAAATATGATCTTTATCAAAAAATTCCAGATTCAGTAAGGAAACTATTGAATAAAGGACTCATTGATAAAAGTCTAGAAAATCCAAAAACTAATGACAAATGTTTTAATAAGGTTTATAATTATTTAATTGGAAGCGTCAAATTAGCTGTTCATATGGTAATTGCATATCTTAAAAATGAATTTCATACTAATTACTTCTCTGATAAAATTTCAGGGGACGCAAATGATTTCGGAAGGAATCTTTATCATATCATATCTCAAGAAATAAAAAAATATAAAAGTATAAAAAAAAGTATTTCTTTAATTGGCTCTGGTGAACTTACAGTAACCATTAAAGGAAAAGGTATTGGAGGGAGAAATCAACAAGCCCTATTAAGTTTCCTTGACTTTATAAGAAATAAAGATGTTAATTATAAATTTCTAATCATTGGTGCCAATCTTGATGGGATAGAGGGAAATAGTAAAGCAATGGGTGCTTTAATAGACAATTTTACGCTTAAAGAACTGAAGAAAAAAAACCTGAACTCGAAGAAGTATTTAGATAATAATGATTCAAATTCACTATTTAAAATCCTTAAATCTGAGATAATTACGGGTCCAACGGGATGTAATGTAAATGATTTAATGTTAGTTCTACTTTTAATTTAAATTCTAATTTAAAAATTAGATAAAAATAGATGTAATAATGAAAAAAAATGAAAAGGATTTAAATCTTAAAGGAAAAAGAAATAGTTTAATAAGAACCTGTCCTGTATGTGGTTTTAGTTTTAGAACTATTGATTCGAAAACTAAGAAAAAGGTTACTGTATGTCCAATGTGTGGACATAAGTTTAAAGAACCAGACGTTTTTCCATTTGATAATGACAGATTGAACAAGAGATTTTTCTAGAATATGATAAGAAAATCGTTACAAACATAATAATTGAAACGATCTACCAAATCTGAAAAATATTTACTTAAATGACTTTTTGTTGAAATGAAAAAAGCTTTTTTAACTATTGTGTTTATATTTATTTTACTAATCAATATTTATCAATCCATAAATAAATTAGGATCAATTAATAAAAAATTATAAATAAATGTGATTTAGAATGGCACGAAAGAAAGAAAAGAAAGTACGAGCAGAGCCTAGAATGGGTTGGGACGCAACGGAAGCAGATGAATCAAAAGTCGCGGAAGGTTTAAAAAGAACTGAAATGGATGTAGGAAAAGTGAGATTAGTCGATAGAGATATTTCTACTCCTGTTATAGAAACTTATGATGCGGATACAGGTGAACTTGAAGGCTCAATTCTATTAAAAGATGGAAATCGTGAAGGTTTATTATCACTTGTAAAAATCGTGGAAGATGTAAATACAGAGTTAGATCACGACGGAAATATCGAATCCATTAACTTCCGAGGGAAATTTAGCGTAGAAAATCCAAGTAAAAGTGATAGATTATGGGATATAGATATATCATTAAAAAATATCGAAGGTACTAATTTAAAAACAAACGAAATAAAAATACGAGAATTAGGTACTGACCCAGATACGAGTGTTGAGTCAGAGGATTTTTTAATTAAAGGACAAGCTAAAAATCTCTTATTAATCAAAGAATATGTCAATACACTTGCTAACGCTGATGAGGTGTTAAATATCAGAGATATTGAAGATGATTTAATTAGATTAAAAGAAAAAACAGTTAAAGCAGGTTCTGCAATTAAAAAAAAATCTAATATTGAACTAGAGGAAGAAGAAGAAGAGGAGGAAGAGGAGGAAGAAGAGGAAGAGGATAATGATACATATGATGTTGCTTCTGGACGTTCATTGCAATCTTTTGGAATTTCTATTGATAGAGAAAATACGGTAACTTTCGCAATTGCTCTAAGAAATTTATTCGAAAAACCAATTTCTAATGTAAAAGTCGTAAAAAATATTCCAGATGAATTTACAAACGCCTCAGTCAGAGAAACCACAATCGGAAGAGCCGAAGTCGAAGGAAGTAAGGTGATATGGAGAATTGAGAAATTGCCCCCAGAAACTACAGTTTTATTAAAATGTACGTGTAAAATTTTGGTTACTGATATTACTAAGAGAAAGACTGGTATGTTAGAGGTTACTTATGAAGGATCTTCTTCATTTGCAGGAGGTCTTGCAGTTGATAAATATGATGCTTACACTAGAAATAAATTTTATGTTGATGCAGTTGAAAGGGACGAAGAACCAGAGGTTTGGGATTGTAAATTAGTATTTGAGAATCCTTCTGAGTTTGTAATTCAATTATTTAATGCAGATGTTTATTCACCAGAAGATGAAACCAAAAAGTATGTAGATATAGATCCTAGAGATGTACCACTTTTACCGGCAGGAGCACAATGGCATTCTAGAAAATGGAGATATGAATCTGAAGAATACCCAGCATTCAGAAAAATACTTGAATTTAGAGTTATGCCCGATTTTCAGACCGTAGTTAATGGTATAATTTCTATATCAGATGTAATTTTAGAAATTGCAAGTATTACAGGAGATATGAGTTATGATATTACACAAGTACCTACTTATAAAGAAAAAGATGTTATTGCTAGCTTAAAGATGGTAAATAATGGATCTGCACCATTAGATCAAGTTGTAATTACTCAACAATATTTTACCAATGAATTTCGACCACCTAAAGCTGACGAAATTACAATGATTTGGGATAAAGAGGAACTTGAAATACCATCTGGAGCGGTTAATTTTGATGGTAATATGTTTAAAATTCAATTAAAAGACCTCAGAGATTCTGACACAGGGATGTTCACGCCTGATTCAACTTTAGAATTCAAATATCCTATTCATTGCTTAAACCCTGTTCAAGATGCAACTTTTGAATCCCAAATTATCTATAATGCAAATACATTTCCAATTTCTCAAGAATTAGAATTTATGCCAGAAGTCCCAGTAATTGAAGCTCTGCATTTGAGAAGGAAATTCAGAATCGGAAAAGAAGTTGTACCTATTGGAGACTTAGGAAATTACAGAATTGTTTTAACTGTTGAGAATATAGGTACTGCTCCTCTTCAGAATTTAATCTTAATGGATAAAGTACCAGACTCTTTTGAATATGGATCTTATAGTGAAAAACCAGAAATAACAGACGAAGTTGGAGAGGACACACTTAAATGGAGTTTAGATTTACTAAGTGCTGGAGAAAAATTAGAAATTACTTATGAAATAAATGGTTTGGGAGAATACAGTCCTTCAGATGCACAACTAGGATTATAACTTTTTTTTTAAATACTCAATTTTTTTTATAATATTTTTTAAGAATATAACCATTAAATAGATTTAAAATACCTGAATTTAATTATTATTTTGATATTATATACTTTTATGTTCAATCATACGTTAATTATTCTTGCTAACTTAAGATTCTAAAATGTCATCGTTAAAGAAGAAATTTAATTTAAACTGGATGTTTGAGGCACCGGAAGCAGTTTTAACATGCTCAACTCTAAAATGTGGTGATACCTGCTATTTAGTTTTTGGAGGGCATGATAAGACTCTCTACTTGATGAATGAAGAATTGAATATCCTTGATAGTATAAGTTTCGATGGATGGGTACGAACAACTTATCCAATCGATCTTACTGGTGATGGATGTCAAGAAGTTTTAGTAGGTGCAGGAGATGGTAATTTTTTAGTTGTAAAGTTTGTAAAGGGAATCAATAAGTTAGCTGGAATAATGAATTTTAAGACTAAGGGTAAGGTTTTATGTGTTACTGCGGGTGATTTTACTAGAGATGGAAATAACGAGTTAATATATGGCGGAGAAGATAAAACACTTAAAATTTTTGAGAATATTGATTCAAAAGAACCAAATTTTATATTATATTATGATTCTTGGGTAACAGCGTGTACTTTAGGTTATTTAAAGTTACCAGATATAAAAAATCCTATATATGGTCTATTAGTTGGAACTAAAAACGGTTTACTTCAATTAATTCAATCAAAAGAGGGTAAACCAGATGTAATATGGCAAAAAGATTTAGGTTCCCAAATAAATACTGTGGCAATTGGAGATGTTACCAACGATGGCTATTATGAAATAGTTATAGCTTCAGATGATTCTTATATCAAGATTCTCAATAGTGAAGGAGAGAGTTTGAAAGAAATAAAGCTTGAAGAAGGTCGTCCAATATCATTAAAAATTGTGGATATTGATGACGATAATGCAAATGAAATTATTGTTGGATCTGCTGATGGTTCTTTAAGAGTTTATCATAACACAAAAATGAATTCTACAGATATTGAGTTAAAATGGAAGACTTCAACTTCAACCTCAGTTAAGGTGGTATCAACTATGACAGATCCTAAAGGAGGATTAACAAATATAATTTTTGGTGGTTATGATAGAAGTCTTAGATGTGTAACTGATTTTGAATGTGGTGAAAAACCTGCCTTAGATATTCCGTATAATATTGTATTACCTGAGACAAAACCAGAGTTAGAAGAGACACCTCCAGAGAAAACCATTAAATTAGAAATTATTCCAACAAATATTAGAGAATACATATTTAAAGATTTGATAGATAAAAAAATAATTCAAGAGATTGCTCTTGACTTAGAAAAGCGAGGCTATCTTAAGGATAGAGTCATTGAAGAATTTGAAAGGATGATTACTGAAAAACAAGACCAATTTGAAAAAATAACATACTCAATATGGACATTACCTAAAGATAAAATCGGATTAGGTGGTACTGTAGGAACTCCAGTTAAAAAACGTAAAAAAATAAAACCTATAGTAATAGAACAAGAAACTGAGATGGCAAAAGGAGGAGCTTTAATTGATGCCTTAACAAAAGAAAATGAAAAAGAAATTATAGCAACAAAAAGAACACCACAAGGAACTATAACTGAGGAAAATTTAAGGACAATAATTATTCATCACTTGGAAAAAAATAAAATTGTACCCTCCAAAACTAAGTTAGTAGATGACATAGTTATTTTAGGTTATAATAAGGATTTAGTGGAAAAACAAATCGAAATTTTGAAAGATGAGGGTGTTGTTGCCTATTCTCGGGCTGATCCGAAAGGATGGTATCTAGCTAATTA
>JBHLPZ010000044.1:0-6063 GCA_048885325.1 Candidatus Odinarchaeota archaeon | reverse complement strand
AATTAAAAAAGTTTTCAATCTCTTCCTTAAAAGGTTCAAATTGATCCAATTCAGTAAAATCTCTATTTTGAAACCTAGAAATAAATAATCGTAGTACTACTTCAACTTTCTCTAAAAACTTTTTAACAAATTTATCTGTATCTTTCTTCTTTTTATCGGTTAATCCATACAGAATAATAGGTTCCTGTAAATTACTATCAGATGTTTTTATTTCAGAACTCTTAAAGATAAATAAGGTGTTTTGTGATTCAAGATATTCTAAAGAAAGATTATTGAAAGCACTTTCAGTAAAAGTAGTAATCGCTGAAATAAATGCTCCCCTTAAGTCCTTGGTTTTTTCATTTTGGGCTTTTAAATGTCTAAATTTATGCTTTACTAATACAAAGCCTCTAAAGACAATTCCCAATTCATATAATTCTTTCATCATTCTATGAATTGATAGATCTAATTACTCAATTTTTTCTACAAAAATAGTAAAGATATTCATATTTAATTCTAGACTATTTTAGACTATATTCTAAATCAATAAAAATTAGGAAAGTTGTTAAAAATTAATCAAACATTTAAAATACAAAAGTATCCCCTACACAGATTTTCCTAAATTGTGAAGGATAAAGCTCGCTTATACTAGTAATATGTCGAGTACAATGGCAAGCACCTATAACCTCAATACTTTTTAAATATGAAAATTTGTTAAAGCCATGAAATCCCCCAATAATTGCTTTTATTTCTCCCAATTGTTCACCTTTAAGAATAAAATGCTCCAAACCTGGATGTGCACAACCAACTAATAAAATTATTTTCTTCTCCTTAGTTTTTAGAAAAATTGCTTGTTCGGGTATATAAGAACTATTAATTTGACCGGAAGAAAAAATATTTTCATCTAGCTCTTTTGCTTCCAAGATACCCATAATGTTAGCTTCAGGAAATGCTCTTTTGAAGGAACTTGTATTTTTGACCGGAACATAAATTCTTATTTTTGAATTTAGGTGATAAATTGCATTTAATCCACCCGCATGGTCACTATGGTTATGTGAGATAATAATATCTTCTATTTGTGAAACATTCAAGTTAAATCTCTTAATATTATGAAATAAAACATTTCCATTTCCACCTGTATCAAATAGTAGATATTTATTGGAAAAAAAGTTATAAATAGCGGCAGAAAATCCAAATCCTGTTAAAAATCCTGTCTCATTGCATTTATTATCATATAATATCTTAAGTTCGAATGATGGACTTGAATTCATATATTTTGAATATTTATTACAAATTATTAAAAGTTATTTAGCTACTTTTTTTTGAAGTATAATTGCTTGTTCTGGGCATTTTCCAATACATATTCCACAACCAAAACATTGTTTTGGATTCAAAAACTTAACTGTACTTTAATAAATATAAATAGATTTAAATCTAATTTTGCCTCATAATGAAAGAAAAAAATGAAGAAATTTTATCTAAAGCATTTGAGTTGGGCAAAAAATATGAACGTGAATGTACTGGTTGTGCTCAAACAGTAATTGCAGCTATTTTTGATTCTTTAGGTATATGGAATGATGATGTTTTTAAAGCAGCAAGTGGATTAGCTGATGGTTTAGGATTAACTGGAGATGGTTCCTGTGGAGCTCTAGTTGGAGCGTCAATGGCAATAGGATATCTTTTTGGGAGAGATCGGGAAAATTTTAAAGATATGTACAAACCAATGAAATCTTATACTTTAGTGAAAAAACTTCATGATAGATATGTGAAAAAATACGGTTCATGTCGTTGCTACGATGTTCAGATGAAGACTTTGGGGAGAACTTATAATTTATGGAATGCTGATGAATTGAAAGAAGCATTTAAATCAGATATGATGGAGCATTGTTCAGAATTAGTAGGCAATGTGGCGAAATTTGCAACTAAAATTATATTAAATGCTGGATATTTTCCTAATAAGAAAAAAATTTGAAAGGCTCATTCTATGAAAAAAGATATTAATACAAGATTTGATGAAAAGGTTCAAGAAATAGAACAAATTTTACCAGATTTGAAAAAAGGTGTAAATTGTGCTGAACTAACCTTAACAAACGTATTAGATGTGCTTGGAGTTGATAATTACATGTTCCATAATATTGCTATGCCTTTAGCAGGAGGTTTTGGGGGATATAGATCTAAAAAAGGATGGATGGGAGCTTGTGGTGCTGTTGCAGGTGGATGTGCTGCAATAGGTGCTATTATGGGTGGCAAAGAAAGAATGAATGATCGACTAATGGTGATCACATATCTTAAAGCATCTAAATATGCTAAAGAATTTGAAAAGGAATTTGGGTCAGTTGTATGTTCAGAACTTTGTGGTTTTGATTTTAGTGATCCAAATGGGTTTATAAAATATCGAGAAAGTGGAACATGGAAAAAAAAATGTTATAAATTTGTTGTATGGGCTGTTGATAGGGTCAGAAAAATTACACGGAAAGATTTAAAAAGAAAATGGCAATAATTCAAAATCTTGTCATTCATTTAATTAGCAAACTTCTAAAATAAATATCTTTAGAATAAACAAACCTAGTTATCTTAGCCTAATAACTTGTAATTTAAAAGTTTTTAAGCTATTGTATTCTTATTAAAATTATTCTGAAAAAATAATTAATTTAAAATTGCATTTTGGTAATTTCTATGACTGAAGAGGAATCTCGCTTTTGCCCTTATTGTGGCGTAAAATTAAAACATCCCTATTGGGTTCATGTTCAAGATAAACACGCAGAAAAATATGCTCAAAAAGAAACATGGATAAAATTATATGAAGATTACAGGAAGTTGGGTATGCAAGAAGATATTAGCTTAACAGTAATATCCGAGCTCTTCAATGCCACTATTGAGGAGGTTAAATCTTTTCTAAGAAATGCAAAAGTCCTTTAACATCTTTCATTTTAAATCAAAATGAATAGAATGTAATTTTTAACAAAAATTAAAATAAATATAAAAAACTTGAATTTTAAAAAGTATAAGAGTTAAAATTCTTCTTCGTCTTCCTCTAATAATCCTGCTTGTTTCAGTAAATCCTCTACTGAATCACGGGCTTTCATTACTTGTTTATTATCAGTTAACTTAAGGTTTTCTAAAACAGAATCAGAAAATTCCATGAACTTTTTAATAGATTGAGACGAAAAGTCTTTTATTTTATCTGAGGTCTCTTCTATAAAATCCTTACCACTCTCTCCAAAAGCTCCACCAACAAAATCTTTGAAAGCATTATTTAATTTATCTAAAAAAGTTTCTTTCTTTTCTTCTCCTTCATCACTCATTATTTCCTTACCTTTATGATTTAATTGTTTTGTTTTTTAAAAAATAAATTTTCATATTTTAAATAATTTTTTCAAATACTTACACGTATTTCTTATATTAATTGAATGATCATTTGATTATATTTTGAAATATTAGATAATTTTCTTTCTTTTCCATTTTTTTAAATCATCAACAGTATATCCCAAAAGTTTACAATAAATCTCTTCATTATGCTTTCCAAATTCAGGGCCAGCAGAATCAACAGATCCTTTTGTTTCAGAGAAATTAATCAATCGATTTGGAATTGTTGCTTTCTTAACTCCCCATTTTGTAAAATCAAAATTATCACATAACATACCTCTAGCTCTAAGATTTGGATGATCGTGCACTTCATTAATAGATAAAGTTTTTCCACATGGAATTCGATATTCTTCAAGTTGTTTGATTGCTTCGCCTCTAGTTAATTTGTTTGCCCATTCTTCGATTAACCTATCTAATTCATCTACATATGAGAAGCGTTTAATAATATTACTAAATCTAGCTTCTTTTAGTAATTCTGGCTTTCTTAATACATTTTCGCATAATCTTATCCATTGATTTTCTGTAAGTGTTGTAAATGCTATTCTTTTTCCATCCTTTGTATGATATTGATTGTATATTGGTAAAAATTTAGTCCCAAGGTCAATACTTTTAGCTAGTGGAATGAATTCTTTTGCCTGAGCTCGGATGTTTATTGCAAACATCAAATCATGCATTGATATATCAATAAATTGACCTTTTTCTGTTTTTTCTCTATAATAGAGCGCTTGACTAATTCCTAATGCCGCAATATGCCCTGCAGTATAATCTGCTATAGGTAACCTTGGAGGTCCTTCTTTAAATCCTAAAGCATCTAAAATACCGGATTCTGCTTGAATTATTATATCAAAAGCAGTTTTTTTGGTATATTCTTCTAAACCTTCGTTTCCATATCCCGAAATTTTAGCATAAATTAACTTTGGGTTAATTTCTTTGAGAACTTCATAACCCAAACCCCATTTCTCCATTGTTCCTTTAACAAAATTTTCTATTATAACATCCGATTTTTCGACTAACTTCTTGAAAATTTGTTTTGCTTCATCTTTTCTTAAATCTAGAGAAATAGACTTTTTTCCTCGATTTAAGATTGAGAATAAAGGAAATATAGTATTATCATAAAGAACAAATAAGCGAAAAGCTTCTCCAAATGGAGGTGGTTTTAGTTTAATTGCGAAATGCAGAAAAAAATTCTACCTTTATTACTTCCGCTCCTTGATCTGCAAAAAAGGTGCTAGCCCATGGCCCGGAGATAAACTGAGAGCAATCTAATATTCTTATTCCATCAAATATTTTGGACATAATTATCGTAGGTATTACTTATTTTATATTTTAAATTTTAAAGTGATGAAGTCTTTTTAAAAATAAGTGAAAAGAGATGATTGAACCTCATTTTCTTCATGGATTTCTGAACCCAAAAAGTGTAGCACTTTATGGAGCGAATAATAAAGGCAGTTCTTTAGCTAGTCTTCAAATAATGAACTTAATCAAATCTGGATATAGCGGGAAGGTGTATCCAATACATTTAAAATTGGAATCTGTAATGGGATTTAAAGCTTATAGAACCATCACTGACGTTCCAGAGATTCCTGATCTTGTAGTTATCGTTATACCTGCTAATTTAGTTCCTCAAATTTTTAGGGAGTGTGGTGAAAAAGGAGTCAAAAGAATAGTGTTAATTTCTGGAGGCTTTCGTGAACTAAATGGAGATCGTAAGAACACATTAACAGAAGAGATAAATGCTATTGCAAAAGAATATGGAATTAGATTTATTGGTCCTAATTGTTTAGGTGTTTTTAATAATTGGTATGGTCCAGAAGAAGAAAATAAATCCTTTAATATCTATATTTGGGAAAACCTTAAAAGAAGTAAATTTTCAATTGCATCGCAAAGTGGTACACTCTCATGCCATATCTGGTATGATCCTGAAAATTTAGATTTAGGGTTGAGTAGATCATTATCCGTAGGAAATGAGGCTAATATTGATATAGTTGATTGCTTAGAATATTTTAAGGATGATCCATACACAGAAATTATAGGATTATATATTGAAGAACTAAAGAGAGGGAAAAGATTTTTAGAATTAGCAAGAGAAGTATCTCGTAAGAAACCTATTATTGCGATTTATGTAGGTGGTTCCAAGGCAGGAAATCGAGCTTTACAGAGTCATACAGGAGCACTCGCAGGTGATTCAAAGATATTTGATGCATTGTTTAAAGAAACAGGAATTATCAAAACAGATTATGTACAAGAATTTTTAGATATTGCGTTAATTTTATCGAGAGGGATCTTACCAAAAGGTAATCGCCTAGGAATTATAACAAATTCAGGTGGCCCAGGGGCAATGGTTGCTAATAATGCTGAAAAGCATGGATTAGTTGTTCCAGAATTTTCTAAAGAGCTCCAAGAAAAACTAAAAGAAATTTTACCTATAACAGCAAATTTTAAAAATCCTATAGATTGCACTTTTGATATGAATCTTCCATATTTCTACATAACCCTACCCGAAGTATTAATGAAGTCAGGCGAAGTGGATGCCATAATTCAATATGGAGTTGTTGGATTTCAAGATGTTATAGATGATTACTTGTCTTATAAAGAAATTGCTAGACGTGCTGAATTTAATCATCAAACTGAGGAAGTTATTGATGCTCTTGCTAAAAAGTTAGTTCAACCAACAATTATAAATTCAAGAAAATATTCAGTTCCAATATTACATATAAG
>JBHLPZ010000043.1:2314-18456 GCA_048885325.1 Candidatus Odinarchaeota archaeon | reverse complement strand
GGATTAAAACTAACCCAAAAAATAGCTAAAAAATTACAAGAAAAATAGAATTTAAAAATAAATTAAAAAAAAATAATTGATTTGCTTAATACATATCTCCCATGCCACCCATACCTGGATATCCTCCACCTGGTGGCATTCCCATCCCACCAGGACCGCCAGGGGGCATCCCGGGTGGACCAGCAGTTTTCGCACTGGCGATGACGTCGTCAATTCTTAGCAGCATTGACGCGGCTTCGGTGGAACTTTTGATGGCTTGGATTTTAACAATGGTAGGTTCTATGACTCCTACTTTTGTCATATCATCGATGATCTCGCCGGTGTCGAGATTGTGGGCTGCAAATTTATTGCCTGCTTGATGTGAGGCTCGTAAATTCATGAGTACTTCAATTTGGTCTAGCCCTGCGTTTTCGGCTAAGGTTTTTGGTACGATATCTAAACAATCGGCAAAAACTTCTACTGCTAGTTGTTCGCGGCCGCCTAGAGTTTGCGCATATTTACGTAATTGAATTGCGGTTTCTAGTTCTGGTGCTCCACCGCCTCCAACAATTTTTTGATCTTCAACAATGTCTCTGGTAACACATAAAGCGTCATGGATTGCTCTATCTACTTCATCAACGATTAACTCAGTCCCACCTCTAATTAGAATTACAACTGATTTTGGATCTTTACATTCTTCAATGAAAATCCAGCTATCATTCATAACTTTACGTTCTTCTACTAAACCAGCATAACCTAATTTTTCTGGTCTAACATCGTCTAAGTTAGTAAAAATCATGCCTCCAGTGGCTTTTGAGAGTTTTTCAATATCAGATTTCTTAACTCTTCTTACAGAGAGAATTCCAGCTTTTGTTAAGAAGTGTTGAGCCATATCATCAATTCCTTTTTGGCAGATTAAAACATTAGCTCCTGAATTTTCGATTTTTTGCACCATATTTCTTAGCATGTGTTCTTCTTCATCTAGGAATTGTTGGATTTGTTCTGGACTTGTAATTTGAAGTTTACTGTCAAATTCTGTTTTTTCAATCTCAACCGCACTCTGTAATAATAGGATTTTAGCATCTTTCACGGTTCTTGGCATACCTGGACTTACAACTTCTTTATCTAATATAATCCCCTTAATTAACTTAGTATCATCAATGCTTTCTCCTTCCTTTTTCTGAATTTGTACTTTCTCAATGTCAGCGATCCATTTACCATTTTCGTCTTTTTCAGCAATAGCTTTAATAGCGTTAATACACATTTCAGCAAGCATTTCTTTTGATTCAGATACGAGTTTACTCGACATACAAGTCATTGCGGCATTTTTAAGACCCTCATAATCATCAATTCCACTCTGAATTGACATTTTGTCTAAAATCTCGATTGCTTT
Source organism: Candidatus Odinarchaeota archaeon (assembly GCA_048885325.1). Classification (GTDB taxonomy): domain Archaea; phylum Asgardarchaeota; class Lokiarchaeia; order Sigyniarchaeales; family SOKP01; genus SOKP01. Next base: position 17,084 of record JBHLPZ010000043.1, on the reverse strand, counting down.
TTCAGCAGCTTTTCGGAAACCTTCAGTAATAACGGTAGGGTGAATTTTTTGTTGTAGTAGTTTTTCTGCTCGTTTTAATAGTTCTCCAGCGAGAATAACACTCGTAGTTGTACCATCACCCACCTCTGAGTCTTGGGTCTTAGCAACTTCGACCATCATTTTAGCCGCAGGATGTTGAACATCAATTTCTTTTAGTATCGTAGCTCCATCATTTGTAATTACAACATCACCAAACTGATCAACAAGCATCTTATCCATACCACGTGGTCCAAGAGAAGTTCTAACTGCTTCAGCAATTACTTTAGCTGCAGCAATATTATTCTCCATAGCGTCTTTTCCACGTTGTCTTTCAGTACCTTCCTTTAAAAGGATGATAGGTTGACCTCCTAATTGTGCCATATTTTTTCACTTTCACAAAATTTAAGTTTGAATTGTATCAATAATTAATTGTTATATAATGATCTCTAAGTCATAAAATTAAAAAAGTTTACGAAAATTTATTAAAAGAGAAATGGAAACTTAAGGTATAAAAAATTAAATTTTATTCTGTAAAAATTCATAAAAAGTTTTATTTTGTTAATTCTCTTTTTTTTAGCCTAAGGTCTTTTCCTCTACAACGACGACATTTCCTGGCTCTAATTGGATTGAGTGCGCCACATCGTCTACATACACTTTTTTCTAGTAAATGGTATTTAGCTATCTTTCTTTTATAAGGGTCATCAATGGGTGCCAATGCGATTTCCTCCGTTTTCTTTTTTATTTGCTTAGAAAAATAAATGTTTTAATTCGATAATCTTTAATTAACAAGATAAAGATGTATGGAAAAATAGTAAAAAGAATTAAAATTTTTGTATCTGAATGAAAAAATTCAAATTTTATAATTAATTAGATTTTAAATAATTGAATTCTAAGCTTTTTAAATATCGAATGAGATATCATGCCTAAGGAAATTTTCGATGAAAATAAATTTTTAGAATTGGCTGAATTCGCGATTCACTGTAGAGTTAAAAGAATTAAAGATGTTGTAAAATTGAAGCTCAGAACAAAGAAATGCCTTTACACATTCAAAACAAATCCTAATACAGCGAATAGACTTCTAAATACCATCAAGTGCGATGTTATTGAATTATAAGAGAAATTTATTGTTTAAATAATATAAAATTAAGTTTAAATAATGAAAAATCTTCCAGCGTGTCAAACATGTGTAAATTCAGGCTTTTTATGTAATAGTTGTGAACAAAAGCTAGATTCTGGCGAATTAACTGAATTTGAGTTAGATTTAGCAAAAAATTTATTAACACTGGAAGAACAAGAAAAGTTTAACTTTTTGAAAGATATTTCTTTTTATAAAGCTATAGATTTTGAAGATGTAGTAATACTAGTTTTAGGTAAAAAAGATAAACTTAGAATCACTCAAGATTTAATCAATTGGATAAAAGAAACCTATGAAATAGATGAATTGATTTTTATTGAAAAAACCAATAAACCAAGACCAGTAATAGAAGCTTTAATTGCTCCATATAAATTAATTTCTTTAAACGAGATCTTCTTAGCTACTGGAGATATTGAATTTAAGGCAGTTATTAGATCTCAAGATAAAGAAGAAATCTTATTTACTAAAGAAGAATTAGAAGAACTAGTACTAGAATTAATTGGGAAAGTGACTCGGATAGAATTTGAGTAACTAATCTAGTTTCTTAAAAACTGATGGGTTTATCAACTGTGGAAGAATATAAGCAGGTTATTTTAATAAGAACAGATTTAAAAATGGGTACTGGCAAAAAGTGTGCTCAGTCGTGTCATGCTTCAGTTTCAGCAGCAGATTTAGTTAGGAGAAAAAATAAATCTGTTTGGAAGCATTGGATAAATTCAGGACAAAAAAAAGTAGTTCTTAAGATTGATGACTTGATATATTTAAACGATATTTTAAAAAAGCTTGATAAAAAAGAAATCCCTTATTTTTTAGTTAAGGATGCTGGATTAACTCAATTACCTTCAGGTACTACAACAGCGTTGGGTATTGGCCCAGCAAGGTCAAAAGATATTGATGATATCACTGGAGATCTAAAATTGTTATAAAAAATAAGAAGGCTACATATTTTGGATGAAAGTAGTAAAAATAATTTAATGCTTTCTGCCAACGGGGAAAAAAATCTTGAGAGATTTGTAAATATAGACATTTATTCTTCTTTGAATGTAAAAGGAATAGGAGGGCTTTACAAATATGATTTTAAAGACTTTATAGTAAAGGAAATCACCAAAGAGCGGTATACACTTGAAATTAAGGAAGATAATCCTAGCTCAACTTTCTCTAACGAATCAAAAGATCGATTCACAACCTTTAATCTCATTAAAATAAATAAAGAAACGTTTGAAGCAATTAAACTCATAAGCAATGCTCTAAATGTTCCTGTAAACTCAATTTATTATTCAGGTTTAAAAGATAAGTGTTCAATTAGCGTACAAAAAATATCTATCAAAGGAAATTTTATTGAAAAACTGAGAAAATTAAAATTAAAAGATATTTTCATAAGAAATATTTACCCTTCAAGAAAATCTGTAAAGTTAGGAAGTAATTGGGGTAACCAATTTATAATCACGATTAGAAATATTGAAAAATCAAGAAATACATTAATAAAAATTAAAAAAATCTTTAAAATTCTTCAAAATCAAGGATTTCCAAATTATTTTGGACTTCAAAGATTCGGTACTTTTAGACCAAATTCGCATCTTATTGGAAGGTTTATATTGGAAGGTAAGTTTAAGGAAGCTTTTGATGAATTTGTGATTAAATCATATACATCAGAATCAATACGATCTCAAAAAATCCGTAACGAATTAGGTAAAACCGGTGATCTCGAAAAAGCCTACAGCGATTTTCCCAATAGTTTAAATTATGAAAAGATTATGATTAAGTACCTGATTGAACATTCAGGCGATTACAAAGGGGCTATATATCAGTTGCCCGACTATTTAAAAAAATTATTACTTAGCTCTTTTCAATCTTATTTATTTAACAGAATGATAACTATGAGGAAGATGAAGGGCTTTCCATTATTTAAACCAATAAAAGGTGATGTAATTAGTATTTTAGATGATCTTGATGGGCAGTGCACACAGATCATTTATAAGTATGGAGGAAATTATGATAAATATTTAAAGGAAGCTTTAAAGTTAAAGCGCGCTTCTATTATATTCCCTTTAATTGGTTATGATACAGATTTAGATGAATTTCCATTAGTAAAAAATCTAATCAAGGAGATATTCTGGGATGAACAGATTAATGAAGAAATATTTGATAGTGATTTATTGAAAGATCATGAATTTAAAGGTGCTTTTAGAGCTATAACTGTTAAACCTATTGGTCTAAAATTATTAGAATTTACTGAAGATGATATGTTTCAAGAAAAATTTAAATTAAAACTAGAATTTTCTCTCCAGAAAGGTTCTTATGCTACGATGTTATTAAGAGAACTTATAAAATAATCAATTAACCTCAACAGAGTATTTCTGAATACTCTCTTGTCCAAAAATATTAATAACTTTTATTTGAATCTGGTATTGATTTGACTTTTTATAATAATATGGAGCAGAAGTTAATTGCATTTTTCGATTTTTACCTGTTTTATATGAAAACCATACGTTATTAAAACAATTATCTTTATGATTAAAATCTACAGCCCAATAATCAATCAAGTCATAAAATGAGACGATTTTGCTTTTAATCTTATCATTTATTGAATTGATATAAGGGAATTTATAATCTTTTAATTCAACCCACACTTTTTTTCCATCTTTGCAAATTTCTACCTTAAATCTAAGAGTTTCGTTCGTTTTAATATTAGCATCTTCTTTCTTTAGAAAGTTTTCAGGAATATTAGCATTATTAAGTTCTCCATTCATATTGATAACTTCAAACGGTTTAAAGGAACGATCATAAGTTTTCTTCCAGTTAAAAAGATTATTACTATTAGAAATATCCAGAATTCTTTTCCTAGTAATATGAATTGCATGGTTTGCTAAATCACATCCTATCCAGCGTCTATTAAGTTTTTCAGCAACAATAAGGCTGGTACCGCTTCCACAAAAGAAATCTGCAATCAGGTCCTTTTCATTTGAAGAGGCTAAAATAATACGTTTTAGTAGTCTTTCTGGTTTTTGAGTTGAAAAACCTTGATATTCAATTGTATTAGCTCTAATATAAGGAATATCATTCCAAACATCTCTGGGAAAAATTCCATCTTCTTTAACATAGACTTTTTGAGATAATTTTTTTCCATCATGACTTCCTCCCCGATAATAAAATATTCCTTGATCATCTTTTTTTAAGGCATTTTTTACTCGATTTGAGTATTCCATATAGATATTTGGATCATCATTAAAAATATAATCATCAGATTTTGTATAAAATAAGATAATATCATAAGATCTGATAAAAAATCTTCTTGTTTGAGCTGAAGCTGCTGGGTATGACCAGATTATTTCATTTCGAAAATTTCCACTTCCAAATATTTCATCTAAAATGATTTTTATGTAATGGCTAACATGCCAATCTAAATGAACATAAATACTTCCACTTTCAGAAAGCAAATGTTTCATTAACATCAAACGTTTATATAAAAAAGACAAATATGCCTCTAAACCTTCTTTCCAAGTATCTGAATATGCTATTGTAGATTTACTAAAATTATGTTCCCCAATATGGATTTTATAATTAAAATTTCCACCAGTTGCGAATGGAGGGTCAATATAAATAAGATTAATTTTACTCGAAAAATCTTTTAGTAGTAAATTTAAAATTTTTTTATTTTCGCCCCAAATAAGAAGATTATGCCAATCTTTATCAATTATTTCATCTCTTATTTTAGGTTGGTATTGTTCAAACAAAACTCCTAGATTCTGTTTGCTATTTTGTAAATTTTTTTCATTTTTGAGACTTAATCTTGAGAAATTATATATATCTTTTTTTCCGCTCCAAATTAGATTTGGCATGATTAATCCTTTATAAGATAGCAAAAAATTTATTGTTAATTTCCTTTTCAAATTTTAATTTAGGTAATAATAATCAAAAAAATTAAAAATATGCCACTTGAAGAATTAGGAGATTGGAGAAAATCCCATTATACTAAAGATATAACTCAAGAGTTAATAGATAAAGAGGTAATCCTTGGAGGTTGGGTGAGAAATTTTAGAAATCTTGGTGGTTTAAAATTTATTAATCTTCAGGATAAGTATGGAGAACGACAAATAACTTTAAAAAAAGGAGTAGTTTCTGATGATCTTTTCGATAAGGCTAAGTTAGGTTATCAATATTGTATAATGGTAAAAGGAAAGGTAAAGAGATTTGATAAAGCTCCTGGAGGAATTGAGATTATTCCATTGGAAATAAAAATATTAAATAAAACTCCTGAAAAGCTTCCCATAGATATGACTGGAGAAACCAATTCTGAATTAGATATACGGTTAAATAATAGGGCTTTAGATCTAAGATCTTTAAGAAATCAAGCGATTTTTGAAATTAGAGCAGAAGTTTTAAAATCTATTAGAAATTTTCTACTAGAACGAGACTTTACAGAGATTACAACTCCTAAAATAATTGGATCAGCCACTGAAGGGGGTACAGAATTATTCCCTATCATGTACTTTGATAAGGAGGCATTCTTAACCCAATCAGCTCAGTTATATAAAGAACAACTTAGTGGGGTATATGAAAGAGTATTCGAAATAAGTCCGTGTTTTAGAGCTGAAAAAAGTCGCACTAAAAGACACTTATGTGAGATTTTTACATTAGATCTAGAAATGGCTTTTGCAGATATGAATGATGTCCTCAAGATCTTAGAAGAATTAGTCCACAATGTCATTTTGGATATAAGAGAAAACAAAATGTCAGCTTTAAAAGTTCTTGAAATGGAAAAGAAGACTACTGTACCAGAAATTCCATTTCCAAGATATAGTTATGATCAAATCCTCGATTTAATAAATAAAAAATTTAAAATCAACATAGAATGGGGTGAGGATATTTCTACAGAGGCTTACCGTAAATTAGGAGAGGAAATTAAAGGTTATTACTATATTACCCATTGGCCAATGGCTATAAAACCATTTTACATTCAACCATCAAAAGATCCAAAATATAGCGAATCATTCGACTTACAAATGGGTTGGCTCGAATTAACTTCAGGTGGAACCCGAGTGCATAACAAAGAAAAACTTATTAAAGCACTTGAAGAAAAAGGATTGAATCCCATTTCATTTGAATCACATATTAATACTTTCGGTTTTGGTATGCCTCCTCATGCAGGATTTGGATTAGGTATTGCACGTTGGATTACCTTTTTATGTGGTGTAGATGATATTAGAGAATCTGTCATGTATCCTAGAACACCTGATAGATTAATTCCTTAATAAAATTTTAATGATAAACTCTTTATTAATTATGACTGAAGAATGGATAGAATCATATAAAAAAGCAGGTAAAGCTGTAATTTACGCAAAAAAATTAGCTCAAAAAATTATTAAACCTGGAGTATTATTTTTAGAAATTGCTAATAAATGTGAAGATGAGATCTTGAACCAAGGATGTGAATTAGCTTTTCCAATAAATATTTCCTTGGATAAGATCGCTGCTCATTATAGCCCTTCTATTGATGATGAAACAATTGTACCAGATAATGGATTATTAAAAATTGATTTGGGTGCTCATTATAAAGGATATATCGCTGATTCTGCTATTACTTTCAATATTAATAATGATAAAGCCCTTCAAAATTATATTGATGCTGCAAATGATGGTCTTGAAGCAGCTATTGCAATTTTTAAACCAGGAACTAAGTTATATGAGTTAGGAGAAGCTATTGCTGAAAAAATTATTAATTATGGTTTAAGACCAATTACTAATCTAGGAGGTCATGAATTAAAAAGATATAATTTACATGCTGGTCCATTTATTCCAAATTTTAAAGATACTAGCCATAATCAAGTTTTAAAACCAGGTGATGCTTATGCGTGTGAACCTTTTACCACATCAGGAGTTGGCAAAGTAGTAAATGGAACACAGTCTTACATTTATCGCTTTGTAAAAAAGATTAAAAAAGGACTCTCCTATAAAGATTTAGATTTAATGAATAAGATAGAAAAAATAACTAATCGCCTTCCATTTTCACCTCGATTACTGGAGAAAAACGGTATTATAAAAGAGGAAATTAAAGGGATAATTGATAGATTTTTACGGAAGAAGATTCTTGATCATTATCCAATATTAATTGAAAGAACTGGTGCCCCCGTAGCCCAGCAAGAACATACAATTATAATAGATATGGATGGAAATCCAATTGTCACTACAAAAGAAAAATAAAGAAAAAAATATAATAGCTATCATTTTATGTGCTGGTAAAGGGACTAGATATGGTAAAATTATACGAGAAATTCCTAAACCATTAATTGAAATAAACGCTCTTAATAACATTACCATACTCCAATATTTAATTATAGAACTTAGTATTTTAAAAGTATCTAAAATTGCTGTCGTTACTGGATATCTAAGTGAAAAAGTTGAAAGTTATTTATACAACTTAATAAAAGAACACTCGAACTTAAAAAATAAATTATTGATTGTTCATTCAGGCTTACTTTATAAGAAGGGACCATTGTTTTCTTTACTTTCCATAATGAAGAATAAAAATATTTATAAGAAAGGTATGGTATTTATTGTTCTTCCTGGAGATACAATTTTCAATTTTGAGTTATTAAAAGAAATTTTTGGTTTTATCTCCGAAAATTTTGATTTAATTTTAACTAACCCTTATGTTTTTTACCAGGAAATTCAAGCTAAAAACTTATATAAATCGTATAAAGAAGGAGTTAATTTTATTTCAATTCTAGACGTAGATGAGACAAAACCAAAATCTAAAATTAATGAAATTAAAAAGATAGATTTAAGCTTAGTTCCCAAAGAAATTTATTTAAAACCTATTATACCAATATTAGCCTTAAACTACTCATTTTTAGAAATTTTAAATAAACTATCTAAAAGTAATCTCGTGAAGGAAATTAGAGAAATATTAAATATATATTTAAAGCAGGATCAAAACATATTTCCATTTAAAATAGATTCAAAGAAATGTTTTTACGATATTGATACCACAGATGACTTGAATTATTTCAATCAGCTTAAAAGAGAAGAAAAAGGTGGACAATAGTAGCTCCGACAACCTCAGAAGAATTGTATCAAGGGAAAAACGTATAACTTCTTCCTATGAATGATCTCCTGAATCAAAGCCTCTATTGGGAAATTAGTAAATTTTTCTAAAGAGCCATTTTTGATTTATTGTCTCGAGTATCAAAAAAAATTACTCAATACGACAAGAATTCAGATTATTATCGCTCCTAAGTATAAATTACTTTTCCTTTTTTAGCTATTATTTATATGATATTATTATTTGCTCCACAATGCTGATTTACTTAAAAATTTTTGTGAATTGATGTAACTTTTAAAACCTATGAAAATTTCTATAGAGCACTATAGGAACAAATGGAAATCAATAATAAAAAACAATTGGATTCAATGTAATCATTAAATCCTTAGTCACCAAAAATAAAAAATCTTTGATTTATATCAACTTATTAAATAGTCGCAATTTACTCTACAGTGGACTGTAATAATTGTATTCAATTCCAATGCAATACTATTGTCCAATAAATAAGATGGTGAAATGAGTATTTAAATCTTATTATTAAATCCTATAATCATGGAACAAAATTTTTTAAATATAAATTTGAAATAATATTAATATCAAAATAGATTCTATAAATAAATCATGCCTGATAGTGGAGAAATTCCTATAAATATCAATGTTTTTGGAATCTGCGAATTAAAAGGAACTATAAGTCGACATTTTGCCCCTTTATCTGCAGATGCTATATTAGATAGATTACCTCTTATTTTAAGAGGCAGATTTAGTTTTGGAGGGAAAAAATATTGGACTCTTCCAGGAATTGAAATTTTTAAAGGCACTAATCCAAAATCCAAAAAGGAAGTAGAGAAGGGTGACATAATATATAATCCAAAAACAGATGAATTAATTTTGGTTATTGAAAATATGTTAATGCCTAATAAAGTAAACAAAATTGGGAAGGTAAAAGGCACTTTTGAGTTATTACTGAAAGCAAGAAATGGATTAAATACAAAAATCTCGAAATCATCTTGATGAAGATAGGAATAAAGTTATGGCAGTACCAAGAAAGTTATCGATTGTGTTTACAATTTTTTACTTAGCCATAATCCTCTATCTCGTCTTATTTTTAACAATCCCCGCAATAGAGGATGCTGTTTATCAAGCAAGAAGAAATATTGCGATTCTAACAGAAGGAACTAACTACGTTTTAGTTATTATAATTTCATTTTTCATTTGTTTGATTGGAAATGCTAGCGTAGGTTTTCCTGTACCGTATCCTTTTATACTATTTTCTTTCTCAAATTCAATTTATACAAATTATTTTGAAATTCAAGGATTAACTATGGGACAGATTTTAATAAATGGATATTTCTGGTTGCAGATTTTAGGAATTACTCTTTCTGGCGGATTAGGTAGCGCTTTAGGAGAACTAGTGAGTCTTTTAATCGGAAAAGGTGCAAAAAAAATTTCAAAAAAGAATACTCTTGAAAACGTTCAAGGTTTTGGCAAAATAGTGATAGAACATCCAAAAAGTATGTATTTTTACATATTTATTGCCGCTGCATTACCTATTCCCGATGATCCTCTATGGATTGCTTTAGGTATGTCAGAAAAACCTATAAACTTTCCTAAATGTATTATATGGGCGTGGTTAGGAAAAAATTTTACCACCCTTTTCTATGCACTTCTTCCTATCTTAATCTTATTTGGGATCAATACCTCTGGTATAAGTTTAGAAGATAAAATAAGTGTAATAACAGAGGCAATAATGTTATTAGTTACAATTACTCTGATGTTCTTCATTATGACATTTAACTGGAATAAACTTATAGAAAAAAGACAAAAAAGAAAAACAGAAAAACAATTAGATTCGAAATAATTATTTTTTGTTATTCAAGCAATTTTTACAGACAAAAATTACTTTTTGTTTTTTTTCTGAATTCTCATCATAATAAACTCTTTTATAAATGAAATTCTTACAAATTTCGCATATAGCAGAAGTTCTATTTTCTCCCAATAATGGGCCTAAATTTTCAAATGACATTTAAACAACTATGGAATCGATTTTGAAAGTGTTATTTCTATCTTTGAGATTAAATCTTTTTTTTGCTTATCTCTCTTTTTAACTCTATAAGCTTGCCGATTATCATAATAATATGGACGGCTTCCCAAGGAAATATTCGCTATTTCTACACCTGGGTACATCCGATGTTTTAAAATTTCAGCAACCTCCACTGCAGTTGAAATCTCATCACCTTCGCCTTTTATCATTAGTGATTTAGTTCCTCCAGAAAATGCAAAAATAGCATCTTTAATTGTTTTATCCTTGTCAGAACGGTTTTTTATTATCAGTGTGGTATCATTAACCATGAAAGAACCTCATTAATAAAACTTACTATGATGAATCAAAAAAAAGTCTAAATATTAAGTATACTTCAATGAATATAAAATTTTTTTAAATTATATATAATAGAAATTATAAATTAAATTCTGAACGTGAATTTAAATAGTCTAAAACTTTATAATACTCAGAGCTTCTAGATTCAAAATGTTCAATTATCTTACGTTCATCGGTGTCTAAATAATCATAATAAGGAAAAATAATTTCTATACGTTTAGTGAAATCTTCCACACATCTATTATACCAATCATTTGGTTTTGCTAAAAGTGTCTGAATTTTTTTCTTAAATTTTCCTCTCTTTTCTTTAAATTTTGTTTCATCATTGTCTTTCTTGATTTCTAATAAAGATGCTTCATATTTTTTTATATCTTCTTCCACTTTTTCTCTAAACTTAGGAATCCTAAAACTTTTTTTGAAGAATTCAGGATCCCATTCATATAAGTATCTCTCATCTTCTTCTGCTTCCTCTTCATCACTGGTTACTACAATATCACTTTTAGGAACTAAAATTAATCCATAATTTCTCTGTAATTGAGCTAAATACCTCTTACGTAGAGTTTGGTCAATATATTTTATTTCCTTTAAGGTCTTTGTAATATTTTTATCTAAATCTTTTACAATTGGAGTAACTTCTTTCACCATATCTTCGTTAGGGTATTCAGATTTCAAATCTGTAAAATCGTATGTAGAAAACATTTCTTGTTCTGGATTTAACATTCGTAGTGCAGCAACTCCGAGAAAATAATCTGCAGATTTTAATTCACAATGATCAAAAATTAAACCTACCGCAAATGGATTTGGAATTTGATAACCTAATTGAGTTAAACAATCTATAGAACTAAAAAAAAACTTAAAACCAGGATGAGTATGCCACCATCCTATTATAAAATCGTTCTTTTTATCTTGAATAGACTTTTGATAAACTGATTCATCAATTTGGGCCATATCAACATATTGTTTGTTTTCATATCTTACACCTGCTCGATCTCCTACAACCATTGGAATAGCATCTTTTATAATCACTTCTTTATTATTTTCTATAGATCCAATTAGGATTCCATAAACTTCACGCCAATTTTTTGCCGGTATTTCATTATTAGCATATCTTAGTGCATAGCCAACCATTCTTCGATAGGCATTAAGCTTTAATAAAACGGGTGTTTTTACGGGATTAATTCCATATTTTTGTATTAATTTATCGGTTGGAGATATTTCCGTTAACCTTATAGATTTTAAATCGTTATTATCTTCTCTTGAATCTTCAAATTTGTCTTGATTGAGTGAATTTTTATCTGAATCTTGATCCTTGTTGCTTCTATCATTCATCGCTTAATCAAAGAAATAAACTTTTTAATAAATTAATTATATTTTAAAGATTTTTATTCTTTTATAATAATTTGATTATATTTTGAATTGTACTTTAATTTGAGCAATGAAGGTTATTGGATTTTGTGGGCTACCTGGTTCAGGTAAATCAGCAGCAATAAACGCTATTAAAGGTTTAGGAAAAGTTATTAATATGGGGGATGTGGTAAGAATTGAAGCTAAGATTAGAAATCTTGAACCAACTGATGAGGTTTTAGGAAAAATTGCCAAAGACTTAAGAGAAAAGGAAGGTGACGGAATTATTGCTCAAAAATGTGTTGAATTAATTAAAAAATTAGAAGCGGAAATTATTTTTATCGATGGTATTAGATCTATAACTGAAGTTGAAATATTTAGAAAACATTGGAAATTCCCCTTAATCGAAATTGCTGCTAAAGATAAATTAAGATATAAAAGAATTGCTCAAAGAGAAAGAAGTGATGATTCAAAAATTTTTACTGAAATAATTGAAAGAGATAGAAGAGAAATTGGATTTGGGATTATTGACGTATTGAAAAAGGCTAATTATAAGATAACAAATAATTCAACAATAAAAAGGTTGGAAAAAAAAACGAGAAAAATTGTCAAGATGATAATTAATAGCTATTAATTCCTCTTAATCAAATTTTAGATAATCTGCTATTGTTTTAGCCAATGAAACTTTAGCTAATTCATTATCGATAGAATCTGTTCCAATTATTTCATCAGCTCCTGCTTTTAAAATCTTATATTTTGCTTGCTGTAACATTAAGGCATGTGTAGCTACAGCATATACTTTATTTGCCCCACTTTCTTTTGATAACTTAATTGCCGTAGCCATTGTACCTCCTGTCGCTATGATATCATCAGCAATCACTACATCCTTATTTTTTAAATTTAATTTACCTGACATTGCGATATCTCCTGTTTTAACGTCTCTTATTTTCTCAAAATATTCTACAGGTACATCATCTCCAAAATACTTGGCAAAAGCCTTAGATCTCTCAACCGCTCCTTTATCAGGGGAAACAACTACAATATCCTTAGCTCCTGATATTTTAATATAATCTGCCAAAAGTTTCATAGAATCAACATTTATTACTTTGCAAGAAAAATCTACTAAAATCTTAGGTTCATGGAGGTCTACTGTGTAAAATTCATCAATATTAAAGGAATTTATCATTCTAATAATCGTGGTAGCAAATGGGCACTCACCTGGTCTAAATATCTTATCTTGACGTGCATAAGCAAGATAAGGAACCACAACTATGATTTTTTTAGGACCGATCCTTTTAACTGAATCAATCATCATCGCAAGCTCAAATAACCTCTTATTTTGATCAGCATTTGAACTTGGACCAGTAGACTGTACAATTATTACTTCTTTTCCTTCAATAATTGTCTCATCTTCAATATTTAAGCGTAAATAATTCTCTCCATCGGGAAAGTTTTTAGTCTCAGTATCTACAGTTTCAATTCCTAATTCTTCAGCAATTTTTACTCCAAGAATTTGACTTCCTGGACCCACTATTAAGATTTTTTCCATATAAATATCACATTTAATTTTAACTCTCTAATTTAATTTATTACCTATTTTCCTTATAACTTTTTTATAAATTCAAGACATGATTCAAAAAGTTCTTCTCTATGGCCTTTAAAAGAATGGCCTCCATCCTCGTAAATAAGAACATTCTTTTCATTCAAATTCAAGTGATTTTTAATATGATAAACATTTTCAAAAGGAATTCTTTTATCGTCTTTACAATGAGCAATTAAAATTCTATCAATATTTTTGTCATCTTTTTTTAAAAAATATCTTGGACTGATTTTTTTAATGATTTCTTCTGAAAATTTGACATTCGTAGTGTGATAATCATAACGCGTACAAAGAGCTATTAATTTCTTAACACGTAAATCATTATATCCATAAGTTAAAATTATTGCTCCACCGATACTTCTTCCAAAAAGGAAAATATTTTGGTCGGATAGTCTCTGGGATTGACTTTGAATTAGCCAATCTAACACTAATTGTATATCTTTAAAAATATCAATTACCATTCTATACCATGATCTATGTCCTGTTTGTTTTTTGGTCTCGCCGTGAGCTCTATAATCGTATGATAAGACATAATAACCTGCTTTTGCAAATTTTTCAGAATAAAATCTTACAAAATAGCTCTCCCTATGATCTAATAAACCTGCAAGATTAATAACAAAAGGAGCTTTTGGTGGAGTTTTTTCAGTATAATATATAGATGCTTTTAAATTAATATTATCTGAAGCCACTGGTATATCTATATTTTCAATCTTAATTGCACTCATAATAATTTTTCCTGCCCATATTTTTCTCTATATTCTTTTATTAATCTTTTTAGAGTTCTTACAGCTAATTCAGCACAATACTTATGATCTTTAGGTAATCCATGTAAAGCATTATCTATATCTTCAGGAGTTAAATTTTCAGCAAAATCTAATGTTTTTCCTTCTATTAATAAGGTAGTCTGACTACCTGTAGCTACTGACGCTCCACACCCGTCAGTTATGAAATTTACTTTCTCTATTTTATTATTTTCAACTTTTAAAAAGAATTGCATTAAATCACCGCAGGATCCTCGAAAAGAATTGGTTACTGTAATTTTTTCGTCAGGAGGTTTGCCCCAATTAGAAGGATTATGAAATAAGTTTACAATATATTGATTAAAATCTTCAAGTTCCTTTTCTATTATCTCTTGTTGAAGTTTTTCAACAAAGTCATCAAATTCATCCTTATGATCGGTCATATTATAGTTTCTCTTTTGGGTGATTTAAAACATGGCTTTTTAAGCGCTCCATTTTTTCTCTATCTTCTTTT
>JBHLPZ010000043.1:0-2304 GCA_048885325.1 Candidatus Odinarchaeota archaeon | reverse complement strand
TCTGGTGTTTTATAGTATTTATTTAAAACAGTGAGGATATTTTCATTTATAGCAGTATGCTCAGATATACAGTTAGTTTGTTTAAAGAAATCTTCTCCATGTCTTTGAGCAGCAGTATTTTCAGTTACCTTGATTAGCTCTGTGGCAATAACACAGTTTAAATAAATAAGATCTGATAGCATGTTCTTTATATACAATAATAATTTAATCTGGTCAGACATAATAACTAAAATATATTTATTCTTTAATTTTTTTGTAAAACTCTATATAAAAATACTATATTTTACAAAAATTTCAGAAAATAAAAATGATAAAAATAATGAAATAGAATAGGGTACCACAAATTAAGGCTGCCATAAGTCCTATTCTAATTGAAAATGTTCTTTTTGTATCTTTGGTGTTTATTTCTTTCGAAAAATTTAAAGAGTAAGTTCTGTTTCTTGATTCTAGTAGTTACATTAACTCTATAGGTGATTGTAGGAGTTATGAATTCGATTACATCAATAGGGAGGCACAAATAGAAAAAAATAAACAGAAATACGATGTTCATATAAGGTGTACTGAAATTTCTTTAAATCTTCGATTTCTTCATCGCTTAAATAAACCATATCGCATTAAATCTTAAACAATAATGATTAATATAATTTTTACTTTTAAATTTAATAAAGTTTTAATTTTTGAATATTTTAAGTATGAAAAAAAAATTCTAAACGTTTGAAAAGAGATGGATTATAAAGATTTTCATGATGGACTGTTGTCATTGTCTTTAGTATTATTTATTTTTTCAATTACATTTCTAATCGGTTCAATTGTTTTAAAACCGTTTATTGCATTAGAACCATTCGATAGGGATTTTATTATAATTATTAATATCATAAATATAATATTTAGTATCTATTACTTGATTGAAGCTCTACGGTTAAATAAAACCTTCAAATTAGACGATAAATATATTATTAACTTTGGAAAAAGAATTGGAATCATTTCTTTAATTTATATCCCACATATTTTTCTATTAAGTTCCTTACTTCTCAGAAATTTACATAATTTACAAATAATGATGACAAGTCTTATCATTTTTATAGAAGCCATATTATTAGGAGTGGTTTTTAAAGAAGTATATGACCTCATCTTTAAAGAGGAAGCTGAGAAGGTGTTTGAATTAAAAAAAAATCGTAAATTATATTTTAATAAATAAAAGGAAATTAAAATTACAACGAGAATTACTGCTTTGCTATCTTTTCAATTGCAGTATCAATCATCTTAAGTTTAGTAGAATATTTCTCCATAAGGTCCGCAAACTTCTCAATTTCAATTTCGTTACTTTCTCTTAAAGATTTTAATTCATTAATAGTTCGTACAATTCCCGCTTTTTTATCATTTAATTTTTCTCGTTTACTATAAGGAATTTTCTGTTCTAATTTTTTTTTTTGGAAAGTTTTAAATCTTTTAATGTTTAAATCTTTTGGCACAAATTTGGTCAAATATACAATATTTTTAGGAACAAATGGAGCTAAATTTTCAGGGATAATTACTATAGGCTCTGGATCCTGTATTTTTTTAATTTCTTCATAATCTAAAGATTCAATATCATTATCCTTAAGTAAATCCTTGACAATGGATAAATTTAGTTGGATACTATCCTTTTCTTCTTCTGATAAATGAGGTAAATCCTTATGCATATCCTCCCAGATTTCTTCAGCCTTCTTATAATAAAAATTAGCTTTTTGCTGTAATTTTTGGACTTTTTCTTTATTTATTGTAGTAATTGATGATTCTAATGAAGCAATAGCCTTTAAATGGCATGCTTTTCCCATATCAAAATGAAATTGAGCTCTTAATTGATGCCTTTTCTTTTCATCATGCTTCTTTAAATAAAAGATTCTCTTAGATAAGGCACTTAAACCTGCATAAAGTTTTGAAGCAAAATATACATTATTTTTATTTTCTTCTCGTAAAGCAGCAATACTTTGTGCTAATACACGAGTTTCTTCCGAATTTAATTCTAGATGTTCGGGATCTATTGTTTTACCAAGATCACTCTGTTGGACTATTGCTGTAGCGAAATAAGCTGCAGTTTTATAAATCTTACTACTTTCAGCCATAGCTATAACTGAATTTTCCCAATCTTCCTCATTTTCAAACCTTTCAGATAGTTGAGAGTAAGCTTTGGCTAAAACCGTTAAAACACGGGCACATTCAAACATTAAATCCCTTATCTCAATTTCGCGATTATTTTCAAGAGGATCTAAAAAATAAGGAGTAATATCTAATTTTTTTATAATTTCAGATTGATTGTGATTT
>JBHLPZ010000042.1:0-18752 GCA_048885325.1 Candidatus Odinarchaeota archaeon | reverse complement strand
GAGATTGTTAAATCACAAGGTAAGGAGTTAAATTTAAAAAATTTCTTTATTTATGGCGATTTAGATGCCAAAAATACATTAAAATACAAACCAAAAATAGTTGATGGGAATCTAGAGATCGTGGGAAGGGATTGCGTGTTCTGTAATGGATGCAAAGAGTGGGAAAAATTAGAGT
Source organism: Candidatus Odinarchaeota archaeon (assembly GCA_048885325.1). GTDB lineage: Archaea > Asgardarchaeota > Lokiarchaeia > Sigyniarchaeales > SOKP01 > SOKP01. Next base: position 18,577 of record JBHLPZ010000042.1, on the reverse strand, counting down.
ATGGCCAGATTTACTGCGAATATATTGATATTTCTATATTGAAAGGTTATAACCCTATTCTGAAGATTGAAGTTCCATCAACGCTGACCAAGGGAAATAAAAGGTGTATATTAAGATATATAGTAAAAGAGTAAAAATAGAGATTATTCACTTAAATTAACCAATGAAGCCTTAAATTTGAAATGATTCATAAATACCCTTAACATCAATCGCAAATTCTTTACATATAACATATAGTACGTTCAATTTAGAGATTTCTTTGAGATCTTGTTGTTTTTTAGCAATTAGATGCTCAATTTCTCTACGCGATAACCCGGTTTGTTTGCTTATATTAATAATATAATTATCCTTAAGATCCATTTTCTCGTAAAACTATCAGAGTTTTGATATTTATTTTAGAATGGTATCTAAATAGTACACACAATTTGAATTTAAATTACTAAAGTATCTTTCAAGAGTTCTTTCAACTTATTTCTCTCATTTTGAGACAGATGTTTTGCATCCTTCCCTTTTTTTTCAAATCTATCCAGTGGAAGGTCCTCAATAAGGTTAAGAAGAATGATTAAACTATTTTTCACTAAGGATGTATCATTTGTAGTATCTAATAAAAACATGAGCTTTTTGAGGGTTTTACATAGCCACAGAGTTTCATAACGTTTATTTCGAGCTTTAGTATAACCTCTTAAGATTTTATTGTACCACCAATCTTCATAATTACTAATCATTATCACTATTTTATAGCTAACTTATTATTATCCACTATATTTTTTGAGTAAGGAATCTATCATAAATCTTAAAAGACTTGTAAATCAGTATAACATAATTAGATAAATGGATATAAACCAAGGGATTAAAATGAGTTATTATGTCTTTTTAGTTACCGTTCCTAATTTAGAGGAAGGCAAAAAAATTGCGAAAACATTAGTAGAAAACAAAATTGTGGCATGTGTAAATATTGTTCAAGATATTATTTCTATCTACAGATGGAAGGGAAGAATTGAAGAGAATGGGGAATATCTACTTGTGATTAAAACGAATGAAAAAAATAGTAAGGATTTAATTGACAAGATTAATGAGATTCATAGCTATGATACCCCAGAATGTATAGGATTCAAGATAGAGAAAGGATCGGAAAAGTATTTGGACTGGATTAATCAAGTTGTAAAATAAAACATAAAATTCTAATGAATGCTTATGGCTTTTGATATCTTCCGAGTAGATTGGATTTTAGTAGATAGTATAATAATTATTTTATTAATTCTATTACTTATAGGTGTGAGAATATTTAAAGTGGTAAATAGATGGAGATCCTCATTATCGAATGAAAGGTTATCGAGAATAGTATTTAAAGGCTCTGCCATTAAAACTCAGAGTACAAATATTATAATTAAAAAATTTGAATTAACAAAGCATCCTAATGAAAACAAAGACGTTAATTCTAAACCCACAATAATATTATTTAAATCTAGGAACAGGCGAAAGTTATCTAGCGCTTTGGCTGAAGGTATAAGCAGCTATGGAATGGATGTAATTAATTTAACGTGCAAAATTCTTAAAAACCCGAAAAATAATAATAGGGTTGAAATTCAAAAAGATATTATAAAATTAATCAATTCTTTATATGAATTTTTCAAACAAAATAGAATTAAAATAAGTACAAAGTATTATCTTGTGAATTTTATTCAAACAAATCTTATTTATAGTCCATTCATCAACGATATTAACAATAATAAACTTATTTTAATTAATCCAAAACTAAATAGATTTAATAAAACACAAATTCTTGAAATTTTAAATTCAGGTAATTTAAGATCACGTATATGTTTAGTTTATAGTGGCAAGATAAATCGATTTTTAAAAAAACGTTCATTGAAAAGATTTATTGTAAAAATTACATCGAACAATACATCAGATTGGAAATTATTTATGTTTAAAAAAGCTTCAAATTCTTTCAAGTATTATGAAACTATACTCTTAGGTACTATAATTAACATTGTAGAAAATAAATAAAATATATTGCAAAAACTAAATCCCTACAAATGAAAAAAGCAAAAATTTTAAAAGAACATTACCAAACAGCGATTTATTCAGAAGAGAATTGGAAACTCCTTAAATCAAAAAGAGCCCGAGCGATTGAATTAATATCTATTTTCGTAAAGGAAGGATTGAAACCATTTATTTATGGAAGCGTTGCTCGTGGTGATGTTCATATTGATAGTGATATTGATATTATTTTCACACAATTAATTCCTTCTTTTCAAGTTGAATATATTTTAAATAAACATGGATTTGATCATTATCTTCGTGAAATTCTTATGGCAACTCCAAATGATTCACTGAAGCTATATATTTATTTAAGCGAATTAGAAAGCATAACAGTTCCTCTTTCTAAATTTGAGACAAATACCTTAGAATTTTATGATTTTGGTGGTAAGGTAAATCTAAATGATTTAAAAAATAACATTAGGGTGTCTGGGGTAGATAAGAGATTATTATTAATCAAACCAAATGAACAAGGGCATGAAGAATACTCAATTATAGGAAACGAGCATTTAGTGGTAAAAGAGTTAAAAGTAAGTCTGAATACCATAAATGAAAGAATAAAGGTTTTATTAAAAAGAGAAAAATACGGAAGAACTGGGGTATTTTTAAAAAGGACTTTAAATATTCAAGAAACAACGGAAGGTGTGTTAAAAGAGCTCGCCAATAAGAAATCTATTGTTAGAAAAAAACTCTATCAAAAATAAAAAAATTGAAAGTTTCAAAATCAAAAGCAGGAACATTTTTCATCAAAGGCAGAGGAATCCCGAAGGGATGCCAGCTGTGTTTAAATGGGACAAAAACGGTTTTATTTATAAATGGATTATGCCAAAACCCTAAACATTGCTATTGGTATTGCCCCATTTCAAATGAAAGAAAAGGAAAGGAGTTTACTTATGCCAATGAAATTAAAATCAAATCTAAGGAAGAATTAATTGATGAGATCAATCTAATGAATGCAAAAGGGATGAGTATAACCGGGGGGGATCCTCTCTTTGTTAATAACTTTGAAAAGACACAAGAATTTATTAAATATGTCAAAATGAGAAAAGGCAAAAAGTTTCACATTCATCTCTATACCAATGGTTTAAATTTTAGTGAAGAAATCGCTATTAAATTGGCTGAAGCTGGTTTAGACGAAATAAGATTTAATCCCCCTAAAGAAAATTGGGATGTGATTCAATCCGCATTAAATAAAGGAATGATTGTTGGAGCAGAAGTACCGGTCATTCCCAATAAAAAATATTTGAAGGAACTTGAAGAATTCATAATTTATTTAGATAAAATTGGAGCAGAATTCATAAATCTAAATGAATTTGAATTTTCTTTTCCAAATAGTCAACATCTTAAGGAAAGGGGTTTTATATTAAAGAAAGGATCAATTGCCTCTGTAGAAAAGAGTAAAGAAAGAGCTCTTGAATTATTACGAAAGATTTACAATAAAGTTAATCTTCAAATTCACTTCTGCCCAATAAGAACTAAGGATTATTGGCAGCTGAAAGAAAGATATTTAAGACGAGCAAAATCAATTAAAATGCCTTATGAAGATGTATCAGAAGAAGGACTATTGCTATTTGCTCAAATTGAAGGTAATGTAAAGGCTTTGAAAGAATTAAAAGATTTTTTACATAATGAGGTAAAAATTCCTCAAACATATGTAAATTTTAACAAATTGCGCATAAAAATGCCATTAACTTTAGCTTTAGAAGAAAAATTCATAGAACTCCTCGAAGAACGTGAATTAAAAGGATATATTATGGAAATAACTCCGTTTAGGGAAGAAGAATATTGTCAAATAACAGAAAAAACCCCGATTGAGGTCTTTAAAAGAGAGATGAGTATTGATGGAGATTAAGAAGGTTAATTTAGATGATTTGGATAAAATTATGAAAATGGAAAAAGAAGCCTTCAAAAGTGATGCTTTTTCGAAAGAAACCATGAAAAAATTGATCTTACAAAGCTCATTATTTTTAAAAATAATTAAAAAGCAAGATAAGCAGAAAATATTAGGTTTCATAATCATAATACAAGATGACTTTAACAGACTGAATATAATTAATTTTTTAATTAATAAAAAAAATCAAAATAAGGGTTATGGTTCTTATTTGTTAGCGAAAACACTAGAAATTGTTAGAAAAATAAATGGAATAAAAAAGATCGTTTTAAATGTTAAAACAAAAAATAGAGCCGCGATAAAATTATATGAAGAATTTAATTTTCGAATTGTAAGAGAAATAGAGAATTACTATAGAAATCAAGAAAATGCTTACTTAATGGAATTGGATCTCTAATTTTTATCGATTTTTAAATACTTTTCTATAAACTTAAACTTATAAATAAAAACTATTATAATATCTGTAAATTAGATTTTATAATTTCCTCAGAGAAATTATTAACTGTTAAGGAGATGAGGAATATTGCCTATTGATAAAGAATTACAAGAAGAAATTAAGAAAGGGGTTTCTCTCCAAAAGGTTGATGAGGAAGAAATAAGAAAGCGAGAAGAAGAAAAAAAGAAACGCATGGCCGAACTTGAAAAGATTAAAGCAGCCTTAGGGGAAAAATAATTAAAATTTAATATTTTTGTTTCCTTTTCCTTTTTTTTATTTACTCTTCATATGAAAAATTAAGCTTTTCTACGATCTATTACTTAATTAATTTAGGAAAAATGTAAATTAGGTAAGTTGATTTAATATTTGAAGATTCTTGAGATAGATAATAAAAATCAAGAGATTATTGTTAAAACAGAGAATTTAAATGATTTATGGACACTCTATAATGTTATCTCTAAAAATGATAATGTTTCTACTCGTACCTTTAGAAGAGTAATATTAAGGGAAGGTACAAAAGGAGACCGAAAACCTATGTGGTTAAAATTAAACGTGGAATCAGTCTCATTTCATGAATTTTCAAACAGATTACGCATTAAAGGTACTATTATAGAAGGTCCTGAGGATTTTGTTAGCTTTGGAACGTATCATACGTTTAATATCGAAATAGGTCAGAAATTAACAATTAAAAAGGAAAAATGGTTAAGAAGTGAAATTAGGAGGTTAAAAGAATCTTCAAAATTCGAGGTTAATTTTGTGTTATTAATAATTGCTATTGAAACAGGATTAGCAACCGCGTCTCTTATAACTAATTTCAGCCATAATAGAATTGCAACAATTAGGAAAACGATTCCAGGAAAAAGATATAAACAAACTTTTCGAAATAAGGCATATGAGGAATTTTTTGATGATATTAAAAAAATCATTGATGAAAATATCAAAAACATAGATATTAATCTAATCATTTTATGTGGACCAGGAAATACTAAAGATGATTTTATTAAATACCTGAAGGAAAAGAAAAATCCAGATTACCTTTCAAAAATCAGTAGTATCCATGCAAGTTCTGGTACTGAAAGCGCGATTTTAGAAACATTAAAATCTACCAAATTAAAAAAATTAAAAAAAAATGTAAAAATACTACAAGAAGTAGAAAATATCGAAAAAATTCTAACACTTTTCGCCACTGATGCAGATCTAATTTCAATTGGACTGAATGAGGTCTCCAAAGCTTCCAAAAAGGGAGCAGTAGAAGAATTATTCTTGGCTGATATTTTAATAAGAGGTACATCCAAAGAAACGAAACTTCAAATCGAAGAAATTTTAACTAATGTTGAAAATTCTGGTGGAAAGTTTCATATTTTAAGTAGTGAGCATCCCACTGGGCAACAAATTATTGATTTAGGAGAGATTGTTGCTATTCTAAGATATAAAATTTAAAGATAAAAGGAAATTATACACCTCATTTAATATGTCTAATAATTTAATATATATAGATAAAAGTTCGCAGATACCCCTAAACGGTGTGGATTTTATTGGAGTAGTAGATCGAGGTACAAATGTTATCGAAATAAAACCATTAACCTTATGTAATTTGAAATGCAAATATTGTTTTGTTAGTGCAGGGGACTATGAAACTAACTTTTTAATAAACTCTGATTATTTAATTGATGAAATTAGAAAAGCTATAGTTATTAAAGGGAATCATGATATTGAAATTCATATTGCCCCTTATGGTGAAATTTTGTTATATTCAGAATTGTATGAATTAATACATCGACTTTGGGAAATTGAGGGAATAGATACCATTTCAATGCAGACTAATGGGTTATTATTGTCAGAAGAAGTTATTAAGAAACTGAGTAATCTTAAACTTACTCGTATAAATATAAGTTTAAACTCTTTAGATCAAGAAAAAGCTAATTATTTATGCGCATGTAATCAATACAACGTTAAAAAACTTGTAGAAAATATTCACACATTATTAAATTCTGAAATTAATGTTTTAATTGCTCCTGTCTGGTTTCCAAAGCAAAATGATAAAGATATTGAAGATATCATAAAATTTATTATCAATCTAAGAAATTTAGGATTTTCTGAAAAAAAAATTCAAATTGGAATCCAGAAGTACCTAATTTATAAAACTGGGAGGAAATTGAAAAATATCCGACCGAAATCATGGGATTATTTTTATAATCAATTAACTAGATTAGAAAACAAATATAAAATCAAATTAAAACTTGGACCTTTAGATTTTGGTATTCATAGACGCTTAGGAATTTCAAATATCAATTTAAAAAAGTATGATATTATTGAATTAGAAATTGTATCAAAAGGACGTTGGAATCGTGAATGCATTGGTAGAATTGATAAGAATTATGGAATAAAAGTTTTATTGAAAAAACCACTCATTTATTCAGATGAATTACTGAATCAAACGATTAAAGCAAAAATTATAAAAGCAAATTATAAAGATAATATTTTTACGGCTTCATTTCCAATTTGATATAAAAAACTAAAAAATATAATTATGTAATACCATAAAAAACATACTAGCAATTAATATAAATAATTTTTTTATAAATTGATTAAAATGAGTCCTATAATTACACATGAAGATGAGCTTGAATTAGCAAGAAACGAAAAAGACCTAGTAAGTCAGATAAAGCGATTAGCAAAAGCACAAAATGACCTCCTAAACTCTCAAAAAAAATATGCCGAGAATCTTGCTAAAGCAAATCTAGTAAGAGAAATGTTAAATAGATCGTTTAGAGACGTCATAAAGCAAATGCAGACCTTACTTAGAGAGAAAAAATCAAATGTTCAGGATGAAGAGGTAAATTTATATCAAGATATAATACATAAAAATGATGGCTATATCGAAGTAAACAATAAATATATTGATGCTATAAAAAATCTTACATTAAAAAAAGAATATTTTGTTGAGAAAAAAAAAGAGTTCGCAGATGCTTTAAGTGATGTAGCAGATAAAAGAAGTGATGTTATTAAAAAAGCTTTAAATGTTGAAAAAATGAAGAATAAATTAGTTGAGGGTGAAAAGTTAACAAAAATAGATGCCGAATTAAATGATTATCAAAGAGATTTTGATATAGCTAGGGATGTACTAATAAAAAAAATTCATCAATTTTTAGAAGTAAGAAACGAGTTAGACGATTTATGGATGATTTTAAAAGATTCAGTATCTAAATCAAGCTAATTTAATCTTTTTATATTTTTTTATACTTTTTATTTCGATGAGTTTTAATTCTTACGGACTTAAATTTATTAAACATTTCAAATATATAATTATTAGAAAAATTATTGGATAATTCTTTAATCATAAAAATTGAGAATTAAAAATGGCAGAAGAATTCGCAAATTTCATGCAAGAAACTAGAAGGGCTCCTCTTGAAGAAAAGTTAAACGCATTTGGAGATATAGTTGAAAGAATGATGTCAATGATTCTTAGAATCCCTGATTTAGTTGATCAGTCTTTATTAACTCTTAACCAAAAAATTTCAACTTTAGAATCCCGAATTAATACATTGAATAATGATATGTCATCAATTAAATCAGCTGGAGGAACTGTAGTACCTATGGTATCCGCACCCACTGCTCCTAGCAGCATACCCCCACCACCTGGCGGCCCCCCTAGCAATTCATCTTTAGGAGGTACAAGGCCACCCCCTGGCGGTCCTCCCCCTCCCCCCGGCGGTCCACCTGGAGGACCCGGAGCTAATCGCCCTGCCAGCCCAATTAGTTTAAGAGGCGCTATAATGAGCGAACTTAAACAACTATTTAATAAACGCAAAACCGAAGGTTAAAAATTTAAAATCCTTTTTCTCAAAATTATTGCCCAAAAAGCATTTCTCCACATTGCATTGGAGATTTTCTTTCTAATTTTCTAATGTGAATTTTAATTAAAATTATAATGGATTAAAGATGTAACAATATAAGGATAAAATAGGATTTTTACTGGTTAAGTTCATTGGAAAGATCTAGTAGTAAAAAAGCTACAAATAATACTGTTAAAGTTGTCCATGACCTGAAAAGACAAATTTTAGAGATACCCTCTCTAATAAGAGTAATGAATAACTATTACTATAAAAAAAATCAAATTCAAAATCAAATTAAACCAATCCTTCTTAAGAAATTTAAAGAAAATTTAAAGATTTTAAAAAATAAGAGAGATTGGCTTCATTCAATACCAACCGCTTTAGATACATTAAGCAATGATCTCATTAGCAGAAAAGATTCATTTAAATTTCCTGATGGCATCATTTTATTCGAAGCTTGGATGAATTTAGGCGATAATGCTCTTTATCCTAAACTTGCCTTACATTATAAGTTTCCAGGATTTTTAAAAGGGGAAAAAACAAGACATTTATTTCAATTTATCTTTTCTACATCTCGTGGTTTTGGTTTTCCCATCTATTTTGGTCCTAGATTTTACGGATATATGCTAACATATGGTAAAGTGCTTGAACCAATTTTTAAATGGAGTCATACTGTATGCCATAGAGCAAACCAAGCAATTTACCTTGTCGATAGAAGGTATAATGTTAGAAGACACCATCCAGGAGAGTTTGAATCAATAATAATTTCTGAGTATAAGGATAATCTCTATAAAGGTATCGATACGCTCTTACATGGTTATTTCACGAAGGATCCAAAATATTTAGGAAAATTTTCCTCGTTAAAAAAAGTTATTCAGAATATAACATTTTCTTACTCAATAGGAGATCACGCTATGAGCATTGAATCAAAACCTACAAACAAAATTATGAATGTTAAATTAATTACATATGATAAAATAATGGAAGAATATAATGTGGATTTTTATACTTATATTAAAGAACTAATATCTTTTAAAAAAATACTAATAAGCAAAATTTTGTTCTATAAAGACCAAAAAGCATCCCTTAAAAATCAATTAAGTAAATTAGATAAGCTAAAATTATTTTTAAATAGGTCTAAGAGATTTAAAGTTTCAGCACTTAAATCATCCAAAAGTATCTTCGAAATAGAGAAAATAAATCTCTATATCCATGTTATGGAAGAAATTTTAGAACTAATCTGGACAACCCCTCTCTATACTCATACTTTACATGTTTTAACAAATAAAGAGAAGAAGTTTTTAATTCAAGATAAGAAAAGTAAAGACAATTTTGAACAAAAATCTATAGATTCGATTTTTTTATTATTTTTGAAATTTTATGAACAAAAATATAACTTTAACTTTGAAGAAGAAGATATTCTTAAAAAAGTAGATGATTTAAGGGATTTAATGGCAAAAATGTGGTTATATTTTAAAGAACGCCAATTTAACCTTGCGATACAAGAATTAAGTGAACTATCTAAGTTATCAATCGAAGATCAAAATTATGATTTAAAAGTGAATGAAATGTTAAATAAACTTATACCAATATTTTCAATTTATGAAATATTTAATAGATCTCTGTCTGAATCTGCCTATCCAGAGTCCATTCCCCACACAGAAAGATTAGGTGCATATATAGCAAGTTTTTTAACTTCTAGATATAATCCATTTGGTGTTAACTTAATGCATCTCTTTAATAGATTATCATTTTATAATTGGAGTTATTTCATTGTAAAAAATAAATTAAATCGAAAAAAATTTTATAATTTCATCTTGAAACTTCCAATCTGGAAAAATATCCCCCAAAACATTAAATTAAAGATTTTGAAGATTTAATTAATATTTCCAACCTTAAAATTCTAAAAATCCGGGATCATCAAATATATCTTCTATTTTTTTTTCCTTTTTTATACTGCTTTCATCATGTTCAGCAAATAATGATTCTTCATCAGTTTTTATCCCTTTTTCCATTTCCATTGTTTCTAAGTGAAGCAATGCATCTTTTTCCATTTTTTTAAATTCTTCTGCCTTCAATTTCCATTTGTTAACATCATCAATATCTACATTTTCTTCATCTTCTAGTAATTCTGCTGCCTTAACTCTACAAAGATCAGATAAAATTGAATAACACAAAACCAATTCTCCCCATTCATTTTCCTTGATCAACCTTTCAACTCTTCGTTCTAATCTTTGCATTTCTTGGTCAGCATAATAAATATCAATAAAATCTCCAAAAGCATCAACAGGTTCAGAAATAGAATTAACTAATACCTCTCTTGTTAAACCACAATAACCACACTTCACTGTTGCGATAGGCCCCTTTCTAATGCCTTCAACCTTTACAGATTTCTCGCCACATGAAGGGCATGTAAATATCTTTGGTACTTTCTTCACTCTTTTGTATGTCTGTTGCTTTCTTTTTCTTCTACCCATGGAAAATCACTTCAATTTAAAAATTATTATCTTAATCAATAAGTTATTAAGAATTAAAACTAAAAAATTTTCGCTTTTTCAATTGTATGTTGGAGGAAATCGTAAGATTTTTTAGGAATGTTTAATTATACTAATCACTTTTTTTTAACCGAAAGAAATGTAATGATTTTAATATATTTAGTGGACTTTAGGCATGGAGCACAGAAATTTATCATTGGATTATGATAAAGATTTAATTGAAAAAATTTTTGACGATTTTGATATGAGATATATCATTTTGTTTCTATATATTATTAGAAATGATTTATTTAAAAACTTGGCTGATAATAGCCTTATAGAATCCTATGAGAGGATTTTAATATTAGATGAAATTTATAAAGGTAATGTTACAAAATTTTGGCAAAAAGATTTTACTGAAATTGCTATTGACTTAGGATTATTTAAAAATATTCGAAGTATAAAAGAATTTGATAAAAAAGATGATGACTTCGTTATTAAATTAGGAGAAGAAACTATAACTATAGAAAAAAATACAATTTCTGTGCCTGATGACACCCTTTTCTTAATGATTAATAAAAAATTCAAATCCTTATCACGGAGAAATTTCAATCTAGCTCTTACTAAATTAAAAGGGGTTAGATGTGAATCAAGTAATATTATCCATTCTTTAATTTATGAAATAGGAGAGCATGATTATACATTATCTGATGATTTATATTATATTTTAGAACAATACGGTAATATATATCAGGCAATTAAAATAGAAATTACTATTGAAGGCTTTTTTCAAAGATTTAAAGAAATTCAAGACAAAATCAAAGAATATATTAATATTTTTGAGCCAGTATTGAATAATAAACCCGTTTTAATAAAAATATATAAAGCAATAAAAGAGGATAAAGAAGTTATAGATTTTCTTAAAGATCAAAAAGTTCAACTCCCTGATAAATTCAATTTTGATAATATAGATATTAATAATGAAATTTTCAAAAAATGGAAGTCATCATTAATTAATTTACTTAATTTTAGTTTTAAATTAAGTGAAATTGAAAAAAAAATCCTAGATGTTAAGAGAACCTATTCTGGGAAGGGTAAAAAAAATAATTATCTTAAATTTATTGAAAAAGTATCATTTAATGAAGAAAATATTATTGATAATATTCAAGAATCCTTATTAAAACTTAGAGAAGATTTGGTTTTAATTAATAATGAAATTTCCAACTTATCTAAAAAGCAAATAAAATTATTAAATCTAGATTACGAAAGATTAGTAGTAACGAGTAGTGATGATTAATCTTGAAATGTCCTGCATGTAATGTTGAAATGGAACCTCTAGTTGCTGGAATATTTCAATGCCCGCAATGTAGAAAAATATTAAAGCAAAAAGAAGAAAAAGTTGAAAAAGAAGAAGAAAAAATTATTCAAGAAGGTGAATTTCGAGATGGTGAATATTTTCATAAAGAACTTACATTAAATAAGAAATACGAAGTCTGTAAAAAGGGAATAGTTATTAATAAAACGAATAATCGTGTTTTTGCTGTGTTAATTTGCGAAAGCTCATATAATGAAAAATATGTAAGAATTTCATGGTGGAAAAATTATCAGCATGCAGGTATGTTTAAAATTTACGACAGAGATGTGCTTAACAATACTATTAAAGCATTAGAAAAAATTGACGAATCTTTTGACGACCTGTGGAGTTGGTCAGGAAAATATGGCAGATCTGAACCAAAAACTGAACAAGATTTAGAAAAAGAAAAAAAAATAGAAATTATTAAAGCTAGAATTATTGAAAATCGCACTTGCCCAAATTGTCAGAAAAAAATGGAAAAAAATAAAACTCATTATATATGTCAAAATTGCTCCGAAATTGTAATATTAGAAGGATATAATCAACCCATTTTTAGTGTTTCTCCCTTAGATCTTGATTTACGTTTTCAAAGTAATTTTCCAATTAATTATTACATGCCTGTAAGTGGTATAACTGTGAAATGGTTAGTAGGAGAATGGAAAGCAATAACAATAATTTATTCAAAGGATAATCCAAATAAGAAATGGCTAAGATTCTATTGGTGGATTCGAGATTTAAGTAGTTTTATTAAATTCGGTAAGAGAGAAATGGGTGAAGGAATCCAAATGGGTTGGAAAACACAAAAAGGGATTTCTTCACCAAATATTTATGATAAGAAATTATTAAAACCATTAATCGATGCGCTTAAAAAAACATCTAGAGAATTGAATTGGTTTAATTAATAGAAAATTATATAAAAAAAAGGTTTAATTCATGTCTGAATTTGAGGATCCGACTTGGAATAAATTACTCCAAGAGTTTGAAAAAAGTTTAGAAAATGCAATTGAGCATCTTGAAAATAGAGATATTGAAAACGTTCCTGGTGCAAAAGAAGCCTTAATCCAAAGATTGAATGATATGAAATTAATTTTCCCTAAAAATAATGGAGATATATTTATAAAATCTATCAATGATAAGATACAAAACGCTTTTTTTCCAAATACAAAAATTTTCTCTGAAGCCTTTGAGAAGATTTTAAAATCCAGAACCCATGAACAAGACTTTATAATAAATGAGTTATTAAATGGTTTTGTCTCTTCAAAAGCAAAGGCAATTGCTTCAGGAACACAAAGCCCGATAATAGATAGGATGGTTGAGGCTTTTAGTAAGAGGAATGATTTTCACATTGTAGATCACCAATTTTTTGCGATGTTCGGAGATCCTAATAAACCTCGACACTATGTGAGGAAACAACTCGAAGAAATAATAAATATGTTTGGCTTAATTTCAAAAGAACTTGTTGTAGAAAAAGATGTGAGAACTAGTGAGCAAAAAATTTATACTTTTTATACTTTTCCAGGTGATATTATCAAGGTGCTCGAAGAAAAATATTTAGTTATTGACCGAGAACTAGGATACGCTTATGTCTCAGATGCATTTGATAGAAATGTATTCATTAGTATGTTCTTAGCAAATATAGCGATTAATAGAGATGATATGGAAAAAATTGGAGGAGCTTATACTATTAATGGTATTTCTGCAATATTCGCATTGATAATATTACTAAGTTTTTTACCCAAAATATCAGTTGATGAAACAAACCCAATATTAAATAATCCAAATTATGATGAGGCAAATATGAGTATTATTCCAAAATCTTGGATGATGAAACAAGTATTAGAATCACTATTTGGTCCTCTTATTAAAATTATTGCTTATAGGTTAGGGGGAGGATTATGGCTGTCCAAAATAATTGACTCTGAAGTTAATAAAAAAATCATGAACCAGATACGATTTTTGATTAAAGATGTTAATAAGTGGATTCTTGGACAGCTAGTGAGAGTTGAAATACCAATCTTCATTAGTATAGGAAATATATTAACTGAAGTGTTAGTAGGGTACGAAGAAGAGTAAAAGATTATAGTTATCGGTGATAAAAATGAGTTATAAAAAAAAATCAACAAGAATGGTGAAACCAGGAAGAAAAAGAGAAAAGTGGACTGATTTATTCCCTCGATATTTAACTTTCATTAGCCATATGAGACCAATTCTTAGAGAGACGCGAAGAATTATTATTAATCTAGATGCTGATCTTCTATTAGATACAGAAATCTTAGATAAAATTCGTCAAGAAGAAGAAAAAAGGAATATTCGAAAAGTGAGAGCATTATCAGAATTCTCAGCTATGTATAGATCAAATATTTATGAAATTATTAAGGATTTTATAGTGAAATATAGAGAAAAAATACCGATCATAGATATAAAAGATTATATTGTAGATTTTTTATACGAAGCTGTCAATGCACTAAATGTTTTAAGGCATATCACGAATCCAGACGAAGCTAACTTAGAGGATACGTACTTATATAATATAACTAAATTTATTGAAGAGATGTTACTTCCGAGAGGTGCGAATTTAAAAATAATTTATGAAAAGTTATTAAAATATTCTCATAATTTTTATGAATGTCAACGCCATATACTTCAGCCTCATACTTATTATCGTGAGAAATTAGAGAGCCCTGATTTCTTTGAAATACCCGGAATATCCCCGAAAGTGTATCAAATTATTAATAATATTATTTCACTTTATAATCTTGATCCTAACTTTGGAGAATTTCCAGAAAAGGAAAATTATGAAATCCCCCTGATATTAAAAAATGATGTCTTCTTACCATATATCGATTCAATAGCCAATGCTGAAGAAGAAGCCATAGAAAGTATTGCGGAACATGTAGGCTTACGTTTAATTGATAATATTTTTTTAGCTCCCACCGAGGATCTTGTGAATATATTATTGGATAATAATTTTTTACGCGAAAATAAACAATCTGATGGTAGAGTACGATTATATCCTCAATTTAGCAATGAAACTTTGTTGTTGTATTATTTAGCTTTCGCTTCACAAAGACGTGGATTTCTCTCGAAGGAATTGATTAATTGGATATCAATGAATTTTGCTTTTCTGATATATATGGGTATTTTGAAATGGAAATTATCCGATGAAAACATCTTATACCCCATTTTTAAAGATCTACAAACTAATGAGAAAGTTCTTCCATATTTAATGAAATTAATTTGTTTTCCGAATTATTTAGGTCTAGATAAAATGAAAATAAGAGATTCTCCCCAATACAGAAAAGAAATTTTTAACTTTATGGGAGCTGAAATAGACAATTTGAAAAACCTAATCTCAGAAATAGCAGATTTTTGTGAAAAATTTGATAAGGAAAGAAAAAATAATTAATATACAAAAAAAGAGATGAGAAATTATTAGTAATTCAAATTCAGAAGCAGAGAAAAAAATTACATATACAGAAGATGTTATTAAAGACCGTATAGGCAAATATGGGGCTGTATACTTTCCTAATGATATTAAAGAAAATGTTGAAGATATATTAGGAAATGAGGTAAAAAAGGAAATTTTAGATGATTTTTTCAAAGCTTTAAATAAATATGATGATTTTACAGAACAATTAAAAAAAACTAAACTAAATCCCAGTCTTACGGTTCTCCTATATGGGCCGCCTGGTACAGGTAAAACATCTTTAACAAGAGGTTTTGCCAAGAAATATAAAATACCAATATGTGTAGTTGAAACCGATAGACTTGTATCACCTCTGTTAGGAGACACTATTAAACAAATAAGAAGAGTTGTTGACTTAGCTGCTGAAATTGCCCGTGAAAGAGCATCTTTTATATTATTTTTTGATGAAATTGATGCAATTGGATCTGAACGTTCCAATATTCATGAAGTAGGGGAAATTAAGAGAGCTGTCATATCTTTTTTGCAAGTTATCGATAGAATTAACTATGAAGGAGTCCCACTTGCGATTTTTGGAGCTACTAATCATCAAAACCAATTAGATTCAGCTATTTGGAGGAGATTTACATTTCATCTTAGATTTGATTTTCCTGACTTCCATTTAAGAAAAAAGATCATTGATTCATTTTTAAATAAGATAAAAAATGCTAAAATTGGCGTTGATGAGTCTATTTTTACCAATCTAGAAAATGAATATAAGGAAGCTCAATCTTTTGAAAAAGATGTAAGACGTAAAGTCGGTCATAGAATATCAGAATTTGATAATGAGATCTTATGGAATGAAATAATTAAAAGAAGTAAAATAGATGGCATTCTAAAACTAACCCATGGATATTCGGGATCTGATATTGAAAGAGGTACAAAAGTGTCTCTATTAAAAGCCATGAACACAGAAATTTTAACTTACGATATGTTTTATGAAGCATTAAAATTAGTGGGTGGAACAGCTATTCATGTTGATCGTCAAAATAGACTATCGTCTAATAGATCGTTTTTTAATAAAATAGAAAAAAATGAGGGCCCACCAGAAATTTAAACTAGTTTTATAATGGAAAAAATGAACAGCACTTTATTTGATCTCTATAAAATTAAGGAATTAACCTTAACAATAGAAGATCTTCAGGCAAAAATTCATAAATTGAATGAACTTAAAAAAATTTTAATCCAGGATAGAGATAATTTTATAGAATCTATTAATGATAATGATATAAGTAACCAATATCAAGACCTGATTGTTCATATAGAAAATTTACATAATCAGTTAATTAAAGTTTCAAAAGAAAATTTAAATACTTATTTTTTTTATCAGGAAAAACTTATAAATAAATATAAGGAAGCATTAAAAGAGAAATTAAAAATAGTAAAAATAGATGAAAAGATTACAAAAAATATTGGAGTAACATTAATTGAGAATAAACAAGTTTGTAAGCCTATTGATAAAGTATCATTTATTCCCTCAATTAAATTAAATCAATGGTTAGATATAATAGATTCATTGAGTCAGTATTCAATTTTTTTAAATACTATAAAAAAGGTATCTAAATTCTATAGTGTATTAATTAATGAGAAGTTTAATAAGAAATTGAGTGAAATTCCTAAAGATACAGATGTTAAATTGATACAAAATTATAAAAAAGCATTTCTAAAAAACACTAATTTGGAGTTTGTTGATTTTATCCAAGAGATGGAACGTAATCTCTCACAAGAAGATTTAAAAATCCAAAAGAAAATTATTCAAAAAGCTAAAGAAAAAGAAGAGATTGAAAAATTAAAAAAAAGGCAAAAAGAACAGCAAGAAGGTTATCAAAATTATTTAAATTTATCTGAGAGTGAATTTGAAAGATTGAGACGAAGGAAGAAAAGGGAAAAGTTGGAAGATGTCACTCTCAAGCCTAAAGATCTTAATGAGATCGAAATACCAGAAGATATCTCCAAAAAAATTGAGGAATTTAAATCTAAATTTGAAACTTCATTCCGTAAAAATCATTTGATTGAAGAAAATGAAAATAAAGACCCTTTAGAGTTGATTCGGGAAAGGAAAAAAAAGAAGGAAAAGGAATATAAAAAATTCAAAAAACATTTTGAAGAAATATAAAAACTTAATAAAGTGATTTCAAAATTCAGAAAAATAATTTTACAATAACTCTAGGTTCTCAAAAAATAATTATTAAAGATTCCTTCACCCTAATAAAAGGCAAATTCAATATCAATATGATAGATCAATATCAAATTAATAGATTTTCAGAATTTTGTGAAGATTTAAATTTAATTCCTCTTGAAAATTTTCTTAACATTCTAAATAAAAATACAAACAAGTTTGAAGATTTAGAAAAAGCTCTAAATCTTCTAAAATGTATTAATAGTCAATATAAAGTTATAAAAAGTAATTTAGAGCTTTTATCTGAGTATATTGATATTTTAGAGTTATTACTGTTAACTGTAAGATTTAAGATATTAGAGAGGAAAAAAGAAAAATTAAAATTAGAATTGGAAATCGCAAAAAATTATAGAAAATCAAGCGATCTAGCGGCAATTTCAGACTTACTGAAAAAGTTAAATAAATCCATAGAAGATAATAAAAAAAGGGCTAACCACTTAGAAGAAGATTATAATCACCATAAAAGCCAAATTGATCAAATTAAAAACACTATTGAAAATCATAATTTAGAAATTAAGCATTTAAATGATCAAAAGAAGATGTGTTTTACCCAAATTAATAAAATTTCGCGACAATCTGAAGATTCAACAGTATTGGGTAAAGATGAAGATTTAAAAAAGTTAGGAATTAAGATTAACATTCCAAATTCAGAGAAGATTCGTAAGCTACAACTAAAAGCAAAAGATCTTTCATTTAATATAAAGCAAATAGAATCTAAAAAGGAAATAACAAATGCAAAACTGGAAAAAATAAAACCTAAATATGAAATTTATAAAACTGATTATGAAAAACTCTTAAACTTAATTAAAAAAGACGAGGAAAAAGCTGAAGAATTAAAATTAGAGTTATAGGAAAAATTAGAAGAAACTGATAAAGATTTGATTAAAGAAATGTATATAAC